>JAIETT010000110.1 GCA_019744945.1 Burkholderiales bacterium | reverse complement strand
ACCCCAGCCAAGAACAAACAGCCAAACATCAATCCTTCAGATAGATTCGGGACTAAAATAATTAAAGCCGTCGTGATGCAGGCACAGATAACTCCACCGACCATAATTTTAGTATGCTTATGATATTTTTTAGATAAAAAACCATTTAATGGCCCACCCATAGCGATCCCGATAAAGACTACCGAAACCATGCTAGATGCTAGTGGATGACTAAATGGATAGGTATTGGTCAAAAATGACACGCCCCATAAAGAGGTAAAGGCATTGACAATTGAAAACATAAAAAATGCATACATACTACCTAAAATAACTTGTTTATTCAGCATTAACACTTTGACTTGAGCAGCAATTTCAAATAATGAAGCCTTAGGTTTAGCCGTGCTGGCAGGTTTATCATGTAACAAGAACGTAACTGCAAAAATTAACATAAATGCCAACACACTGCAAGCTCCCATCATTAAACGCCATGAGTGATTGGTTAAAAAATGCGCTAGAAAAACCACGCTAAGTGTAACCCCCAGCATTGAAATCGACTCACTCAATCCCAGCATCAAGGCAAATTTATTCGCAACAAAATTATTAATAATAATCTTTAGCATGCCTACAAAGCCAAAAGCCGAGCCAAACCCCATTAAAACCCGTCCCCACACCGCAATTTCATAATTTGGTGCCAGCGTAAGAATCGTGCAACCCGCCGAGAGCAGCGCTGCAGCGACAATCAAAATATTTTTGGCTTTAAAGCGATCATATAAAATTCCAACTGGAATTTGCATTAAAACATAAGAGTAATAAAACGCGGCGGATAAATTACTTAATTCAATGGTATTTAAATGAAAATCTTTAACCCAAACATCACTCATGACACTGGTAGCAGTTTGTAAAAAAAATTGGAAAAAGACAAATGAAGTCGCAATAAACCAAGCCAAGTAGGACTTAAGCTGATTCTTCAATGGTTCTGGTGTAAATATATTATTGGTTTGCATTATTGGATTATGTTCCCAAACAATTTAGGGGTTGCTAAACTAAAATTCAGCGACTAAACAGCCGCCCAATTCATAACTTGATTCATGACTAATCAATATTGATATATCAATGAGGTGGTTAGTATAACATTTTAGACCACTCATTAACACTCAGCACGCCAAATTTTTAATTTGACTTAATTGCAAAATAATACTTATTTATTGCTCAATTACCCAAAATCAGCACAACACCAATACACTCAAGCGTATCATAACATCTATGAAACTGAGTAAATCCGCATAAGCGAAACCCTATGTTAAATCAAATGACTGACAACAACTACTCTTCATTAATTCAAGCAACCTAAATCAGCAGGTTTAACAAAATAGCTGCGCTGCAAAATTAATTTACGCTACAGCTTTAATCCATGATAAGCTTCAGCCATCAATTTTTAATATTTCAAAGGGGAAATTTATGTTAGGAAATGTAAAAGGAAAAGTGACATTAATTACAGGTGCTGCATCAGGTATCGGTAAACATATGGCAGAAAAGTTTGCTGAATATGGTTCAGCGATTGTGATTGCGGATCTGAATTTAGACGCGGCACAAGCGGTTGCGGATGCAATTAAAGCCCAATATAAAGTTGAAACTTTAGCGGTTGCAATGGATGTAACTAATGAAGAACAAGTTAATACTGGGGTTAAGGCAACGGTTGCTAAATTTAATAAATTAGATGTAGTTATTTCAAATGCAGGGATTCAAACTATTGCTCCTATCGTTGATTTTGATGCTACAGCATGGAAACGCTTGATTGATATTCATTTACATGGTACATTCTTAGTCGCTAAAGCCAGTATGCAACAAATGATTGCTCAAAAAACTGGTGGGCGCGTATTAGTAACTGGTTCAATCCACTCAGTTGAAGCCTCTAAAAATAAAGCCGCTTATGTTGCAGCCAAACATGCTCAATTAGGCTTTGTGCGTTCGATTGCTGAAGAAGGTGCACCACATAATATTTCGGCTAACTTATTATGCCCTGGCTTTGTAAGAACGCCATTGGTTGAGAAACAAATTCCAGAACAAGCTAAAACCTTGGGCATTAGCGAAGCAGAAGTGATTAAAAATGTAATGCTTGGTGATACCGTTGATGGTGAATTTACCACTTTGGATGATGTGGCTAACGTTGCATTATTCTTAGCTGGCTTTGAAACCAATGCATTAACTGGTCAACATGTATTAATTAGCCATGGTATTGGTATGTAATTATCGAATGATTCCTCAATCTAAAAACCCGATTCTAACATCGGGTTTTTAATATAGCTTAAGCAATTATTCTAATTTAACTATTTTCTATTTTGAAAGGTTTATAATGCAAGAACGCGTTTACCCACGAGCTTTTTCACATATTGGAATTACCGTTCCTGATTTGGATAAAGCCGTAGAATTTTATGAAACCGTCTTAGGCTTTTATGTAATTATGCGACCAACTGAAATCGTTGAAGACCCTAACACTGCAATTGGCATTATGTGCCAAGATGTTTTTGGAGCAGGCTACGCAAAATTTCGGATTGCCCATATGTCAACCGCAGATAAAATCGGCGTTGAATTATTTGAGTTTCCACAAACTAAAGATTTACCACCGCCAGAATTTAATCCATTTCGCACAGGGATTTTCCATTTTTGCGTGCAAGATCCCGATGTCGAAGGATTAGCTGCGCGCATCGTTGCCGCAGGTGGCAAACAGCGCATGCCTGTACGCTATTATTACCCAGGTGAAAAGCCTTATCGGATGGTTTACTGTGAAGATCCATTTGGTAACTTGCTCGAAATTTACTCACATTCTTATGAATTACACTATGGTGCTGGCGCGTATTAATGGCTCGATGGCGTGAATAAAGCCAATCTAGTTTAAATTAGTTTAAACTCTATTACTGTGATTAATACCAAATTAATCTCAGCATCTAGAGGAATGAAACCAGCCTGAGACAACGGCTAATCACATTCACCTAATCCAGCATAACTTGTACCAGAGCCTATGCTGAGTTTTACTTAAATGATTTTATAATCTATCACGCGCAAAAAACTAAATCAAGCAGCTAAAATCACATAAAATATTTACACACTTAGTTTTGCGTCTGCTTTAAAAGCGCTAACCAATTCTGCAGACATTGTTCCGCAAAAAAATCTTCCAAAAAACTCAGCATGGTTAATTTGCGTTTTAAGGCCAGTTCTTGCCCACGTTTAGTCTGCATTAAATCGGCTAATTTGATTAATTTTTCAAAAAAATGATTTACGGTGTGATTCTTACCCGACTTAGCATTCATAGCGTATGCTTCTAAATCTAATTCATCGGTTGGTAAGCGCTCTGGTTCAAACAACGGGCGGCTTTTGGCACCACCAAAGGCAAACGTACGCGCAATTCCAATCGCACCAATCGCATCTAATTTATCGGCATCATAGACGATTTTAGTTTCAATATCCCTCAATTGTGGATTATACCCAGTTTTACTAAAGCCAATAGTATCAATAATGTCCAGAACTTGCTCAATTAACTCAGGATTTACGCCTTGCCCATCCAGCCACTTTTTGGCACGCCCTGTCTCATCACTTAATTTATAATCATCAACATCATGTAATAGCACTGCTAATTCAACTACTTGGCGCTGGGCACTCGGCTCACTGGCTAAAAGTTGCTGAGCATTTTGCCAAACCCGCTTAATGTGCTCAAAATCATGTCCCGAATAATCCGTTTGATGAATGCTCTCCACAAATTGAAAGGCTTGCGCGATTAATTCAGACTTTGCATCAGCCTCAACATAACCGAGACTATGCACCGCCGCATTAGATTCTTGATCCAGTTCTTGAATAATTAACTTCATAAAGCACCTATCAAAAACAATGGCAGGCTTAAAAGCCTACCATTATAAAATTACCACCACTTATTTTTTCTTTTTCGGCATATATAAATCGGTGATTGAACCATCAACGATTTCACAAGCAAAGGCAACTGATTCAGATAGCGTCGGATGCGCATGAACGGTTAAAGCAACATCATGAATATCACAATCCATTTCAATCGCCAAACACGTTTCAGCTAATAATTCACCAGCTCCAGCACCAACAATTGCCGCACCAATAATTCGATGCGTATTTTTGTCAGTAATGATTTTGGTAAATCCATCATCGCGACCGTTACCCAAAGCACGCCCTGAAGCTGCCCATGGGAATTTACCCACTTCAACTTGTAAGCCTTGCGCTTTAGCTTCTAATTCAGTTACCCCAACCCACGCCACTTCTGGATCAGTATATGCAATACCAGGAATAACCCGTGCGTCAAAGAAGGATTTCATGCCAGCACAGTTTTCCGCCGCAACCCGACCTTCATGTACCGCTTTATGTGCCAACATTGGTTGACCAATGACATCCCCAATAGCATAAATATGCGCAACATTAGTCCGTTGTTGTTTATCAGCAGGAATAAAGCCTTGCTCATTAACAATCACACCAGCCGCATCAGCACCAATTGTCTTACCATTTGGACGACGACC
>JAIETT010000002.1 GCA_019744945.1 Burkholderiales bacterium | reverse complement strand
GTAATACTCCTCAATTTGACTAAATGTTATCAAATTGTCTAATTATGAGTGGTACTATTATACGGGGCTAGGACAAGCCTTACTGATAAAATCATAACTCATGCAATTATTTAATCATGGCACATAAACCTAGGAATACCTAAATATATCAAGCTAGTTTAGTTCAATTTAAGCTTAGCGTCAGTTTTGGCAAATTCAGCCACGACAATCCGCGTTGCATCAGCAATTACTTGGTCATTAGCTTTCGCATCGGGTTTATTTTGAGTGAAATAAATTGCCAACACAATCGGTTGAGCGCCAGTTGGCCAAATTACGCCAACATCATTACTCGTACCATATTTTCCAGTTCCAGTTTTATCACCAACTAACCAATTTTTGGGCACACCTGCACTAATTCGCGCACTGCCAGTGGTATTATTTTTTAACCACTCCTGCAATTGCTGCCGTTGTGTCGGAGCTAAAGAATTCCCCAGTACTAACGTTTGTAAACTATTCTGCATAGCTAACGGTGTAGTTGTATCACGCAAATCGCCAGGAATTGCCGAATTTAATTCAGGCTCTTTACGATCCAAGCGAAAAGAGTTATCCCCAATCTTACGCGCGTATGCGGTTACAGCTTTAGTTCCACCTAACTCTTTTAGCAACTCATTCATCGCCAAATTATCGCTATAATTTAACGCGGCTTGGCACATCGCACCAACCGTCATACCTGTTGCCACATGTTTACTCGCAATCGGTGCATAACCGCTCGCATCCACCTCTTGTTGCGTATAACGTAGATTAGCCGCAAGTAGCTTAGCATCAGCACTACTGTTATGCAAAATTGCCGCAACCGCCATCACTTTACTCGTACTACACAGAGGAAAGCGCTCTTCACTTCGATATTCAATCCGTTGATTATTGGCGGTATTGATTACAGCCACGCCAAGCCGTCCACCAGCAGACGATTCTAATTGAGCTAATTGCTTTTGCACTGAATGCTGCGGGATTGGTTTGGCTAGCTCCACAGCTGGTAAATTGCTCGCATTTGCAGATGCAGTCATAATTGCCAGCAAATAAAGTGAGCGCTTAAATAGACTAGAAATCACTGAATGATCCTTTTACAAATAATTTAATTATAACATACCCTTAGTTGATGGCAAATTATCACTGGTAATCGCAATAGCTTGCTGCAAAGCTTTAGCAAAGGCTTTAAATAAACCCTCAACCTGATGATGCGCATTCTCTCCAGTTACTTTCAAATGAATTGCGGCTTCCATTGAGTCTGCTAACGAATAGAAGAAATGCTCGACCATTTCTACAGGGAAATCAGCAATCATTGGCGTGGCAAACTTAGCCTCATACACCAGCACCCCACGACCGCTTAAATCAATATTCGCACTCGCTAGACTTTCATCCATTGGCACACTAAAGCCATAGCGGTTAATACCGCGTTTATTACCTAATGCTTGTTTTAAAGCCTGCCCAAGCGTAATAGCAACATCTTCCACCGTGTGATGATAATCAATGTGCGTATCGCCATCGGCAATTATTTTTAGGCTAAATCCGCCATGTTTACCTAACTGTTCCAGCATATGATCAAAAAAACCAATTCCTGTTTGAATTACAACGGGTGCTGTTCGGTCTAAATTTACTTCCACGATAATTTTAGTTTCATTGGTATTACGGACTACAATTGCGCTACGCTCAATTTTACTCACCACACCACCGACGCCAAATGCGGCTAATAATAAATTATTTTCAGCATGGCTGGCAATGGTAACACGCAATGTATTGGCAATATCTTTATGCCGATTGCGCACGATAATTCCTTTAGCCAACAACTCACGATAAGTTTTAGCCGCATCCGCCACTTGAATCAACAAGAAATTAGCATCACTTGGATAAACACTAATTCCAGCAACCGCTTGCAAAGCTTTAAAAACACGTTCGCGCTCAACTTTTAGGGTGTCAATCCGCTGCTGTGCCAAATAAAGACCCTGTGGAGCTAATGTTTGCAACGCTACCCGAATACACGGCTCAGCCAATGGATATGGTGCCATAACCTTACGAATCAACTCAATAATCTCTGCTTGCGCTAACACGCTACCTAAGCGCACCCCAGCAAAAGCAAAAGCTTTGGACATGGTTTTCATTACCACCAAATTCGTATATTTAGCCATTAAGGCAATTGCCGAAGGTATAACGCTAAATTCTAAATAAGCTTCATCAATTGCAATTACGGTTTCAGGCAAAGCTTGCAACACATACTCAATTTGCGCCAAACTTAGTGAATTACCCGTTGGATTATTCGGAGTACACAAAAATACAATTTTAGTTTGCGCATCACAAAGTCCAATCAAAGCATCCAAATCTAAGGCAAAATCTGGCGCATCCCCAATCGCTAGCTCACGCGTTTCAATGCCATGAATATCGGCTGCAACTTTATAGTAGGAAAAGGTTGGTTTAGCCGTAACGATATTATCTTGATAGGCTGTACAGAACACCCGAATCAATAACTCAATCCCCTCATCCATGCCACGACCAACAAAGATCTGCTCAGTTTTAACCCCGTAAAAAGTCGCCAAACGACTCAATAAATTAATTGGTTGTGGTTCAGGATAGCGATTTACCTGCGCCATGTCTGCTGTTTGTGGATATGGTACCCACGGGTTTTCATTCGCATCTAGTGCAATTAACCCGCTCGCATCCGCTAGTTCGGAACGCGCCGACACATAGGGTGCTAATTTTAAAATTTCTGGACGAACCTTTTTATTTAACCATTGCATTTATTTTCTCTTTCTTCTCTGTCAGAATCATTACTCGCCGCGCCAAGGTGCAAGCTTAACCAAGCCACTTTATTTAGCAAAAAACTATTTAACTACAGGCAGCCCATTCGCATTTAGAGAATAGCCAGCTGGCTTTTGTCCACTGGTATAAATGATATCCGTGCGGCGATTTTTAGCCCGACCATCATCACTCGCATTAGAGAATTTCACCATTAATTTACCATTTGAAATAGCTTCAATCTGCTTAATGTTAACCCCTTTGCCAATCAAAGATTTTTTCACCGCATCCGCGCGACGTTGTCCAAGCGCTAAATTATATTCAACTGAACCAGTATCATCGGTGTTGCCTTCTACTCTAACACTTGCCGCACCATGGCTAGCTAAATAATTAGCGTTACTATCAATCACCGCAGCATATTGCTCATCTACACTATATTGATCAACCGCAAAATAAACCGAGTTAGTGGCATGATCAGCATTGAGATTACTATTGTTACTAATTGTAGTCGTGTCTGCATCAGTGGCTGGATTATACATATTACTACTTGATTCTGACTGATTCAGCGGCGTAGTCACTTGATTCGATGAGCTTGCCGCTTGATTACTCGCACACGCTATCAGCGATAAACTTAATATAGTTACTGACAAAATTTTCTTATTCATAATGATACCCCTATTTATTAAATATTAGTTAATTTAAACTATGCTATTACGTCTGCGCATTGCATCCAATTACTGAAAACTATACACATCGTTGCTCGACTCGGTGGAATTCGATTGCCCCATTGTTTGACTAGACTGACTCCCTGCTTGATTACTCGCGCACGCTATCAATGCTAAACTTAAAACCACCATCGTCAAAAAATTTTTAACCATTAGAACTCTCCTCTTATTAATTAAATTAATCCAAATGAACTTATTTCTGCAGACTCGCTAAACGAACTGTAACTGCATTTTTATGTCCATCCAGACCTTCTAAATCCGCCAAAATTTCTACGGTTGGACCAAGGTGACGAATTCCATCTTCAGATAGGTTTTGATATGAAATTGACTTCATAAAAGCAATTACATCTAAACCACTATACATTTGTGCATAACCATAGGTTGGTAAAACATGATTGGTTCCACTCGCATAATCACCTACCGACTCAGGCGTCCATGCACCAACAAATACCGACCCAGCATTCATAACTTGTGGCAAATAACTTTCCGCCGCTTCAATTTGTAAAATCAAATGCTCAGGTGCATATTGATTGGAAATCGCAAAAGCCTCGCTAATATCCTCAGCAACAATCATCGCGCTTTTTGCCAAGGATTGTTCAATAATTTCTTTGCGCGATAAATATGCAGTTTGGCGCACTACTTCAAGTTGAACTTGCTCGGCTAACTCAGCCGAAGTTGTTACCAAAATAACTTGTGCCGCCACATCATGTTCGGCTTGGGCTAATAAATCACTCGCTACAAACACCGGATTAGCTTTCGCATCGGCAATTACTAACACTTCCGATGGACCAGCTGGCATATCCATTGCCGCACCTTGATGATGTTGTGCCGCTTGAATTTTAGCCTCAGTTACATATTTATTTCCTGGGCCAAATATCTTATAGGTTTTTGGAATTGACTCAGTACCAAAAGCCAAAGCCGCAACGGCTTGTGCGCCACCAACTTTATACACCGCATCAATACCACACTCTTTAGCTGCAAATAAAATCGCTGGATTAATCGTGCCATCTTTACTCGGTGGTGTTACCAAAATTTTGGT
>JAIETT010000122.1 GCA_019744945.1 Burkholderiales bacterium | reverse complement strand
AGTATTGTGATAAATCATGATTTGCAATATTTAAATCAAATAAAACCTGTAATGTTAGTTAATGATTCTATGCCAATGCGTGTAGCTATTATGGGAGATATTAAGTACCATAAGGGTCTTAAACTGTTTGAGCTTTTAGTGCTTGCTAGTATTCGTGATAAGCTAAATATTTCATTTTTAGTCATAGGTAACTGTAATAGTAAAGTTATAATGAATGCTAATAACACTACAGTCTTAAATGAGTATGAGATATCTGATTTAAATTCAATTTTGGTTACACATAAAGTAAATTTATTCTTATTTTTGAGTATATGGCCTGAAACGTTTTCATTTGTAATTCATGAAATGATGCAGACAGAATTGCCAATTATTTCGTTTAATTTAGGCGCACAAGGTGCTTTTCTTGCCAATTATGATAATGCTACATTAGTAGATGATGTGTCTTTTGGCGGTATTTATGACGCGTTATTGTTGAAATATCGTAATTACGAAACGTATGTGAAAAGTCTCGGTTTAATTGATTTTGTTAGAATATCTGTAGTGATGGCGACCTATAATGGTGAGAAGTACATTCAAGAGCAATTGGATAGTATTTTGGCACAAACTGTTCCTGCGCATGAGATTATTGTTGTTGACGATTGCTCTACAGATAATACTTGGCTTATACTCAACGATTATGCAACACGCTATGCTCAAATTAAAATATATCAAAATAGTGAGAATTATGGGGTTGCAAATACATTTGATTATGCGTTGTCGCTAGCGCGAGGCGAATATATCGCGTTAGCCGATCAAGATGATTTTTGGGTACCTCAAAAATTAGAAGTGTTAATTAAGCAGATTGGGGACAACTTACTAATTCATAGTGATGCTTATGTAGTAAATGATAAATTACAGATAATTAGTTCTTCATTTTTGGGAACTAAAGCATTTACTAAAAAAATTAGTAATTACTTTGTCTTCAATGATGTTCATGGTTGTACGGCTTTGATTCGTCGTGAATTATTAGATTTAGCTCTGCCTATTCCTGCTGGATTTTATTTACATGATCATTACTTAGCAATTTTTGCTGCTGCACTTAAAAAAATTACGTATGTTGATCAACCGTTAATTTTTTATCGCCAACATGAGGCTAATGTGGTCGGCATTAATAAAATTGATGATTATCAAGAATATCAAACTCATTTTAAAGTATTACTAGATAGCTTACAGTTATTAACTCATCCCTGTTTTAAAGAAAGCTCAGAATTGGAGTGTGGGGTTGATTTTTACCACTCAAATTTACTGAATAAACCAGCCAAGTTTAAAACTTATTGGTGGTATGTTAGAAATTTTTCGATTTCACGTTCAATATTTTTTATCGGTCGCACCTGCTTCGGTGCAAAAATTGGACGTTTAATGTTTAAACTTAGAAATAGAATACAATGACAGCGTCAAAGCCACTTATTTCAGTTGCTATGGCGACTTACAATGGTGAAAAATACCTTTGTGAGCAGCTAGATAGCATTTTAGCGCAAACTTATCCCAATTTAGAAATCATTATTGTTGATGATGGGTCTTTGGATAAAACGTTGTCGATATTGAATGAGTATCAACAACGTTATACGCAGATAAAAATTTTTCCAAATGCGATTAATCTCGGTGTGGTAAAAAGTTTCGAGATGGCGATTAGTTTATGTTCAGGTGATTATATTGCATTAGCGGATCAAGATGATGTGTGGTTTTCAAATAAAATTGCGGTATTATTTGAGCAGATTGGTAGTAATCTATTGATTCATAGTGATGATATTTTGGTTGATGATAATTTACAAATTTTGCAAGCATCTCATTTCGCTTGGGGTAAGCAGTCTGATAAGAGTAATTTTTTTGATTATTTAGTTAATGTGAATGTTACAGGGTGCACGGTAATGTTCTCGCGAGAATTGCTTAATTTGACGCTACCATTTAAAAGCTATTCCTTGCCACATGATTGGTATTTAACTTATTATGCCGCATATTTGGGACGAATAAAACTGTATCTTAAGCCATTACTATATTACCGCCAACATGCAGTTAATGTATCTGGTGCGCGTAAAAAATCATTTGAACAATACCGAAAAAACTGTTTTGAAGTTGGCTCAGGATTAAATGATTTGTTAGCAGACAGCTTTTTTAAGCAGAATGCAGATTTAATTCTAATGCGTAATTATAAACTGGGGATATTTAATCGAACGTGGCTTAATTTTGCGGATATGTGCGGACTTCTACGAAAAGGTAGGATTGGCTACAAGTTATTAATTTTTTATGTGCTAATGACTATTCCACCAATCTCCTTGAGTGCTAAAATCTATGATGTGCTTAGAAAGTATATTTGATGATTTTATGTTTTAGGTTGTATCTTTATATAGGTAAGTTATAAAAGATAGCATTAATTAAATTACAAGCTACTGTGTTGATTTTAATTTATTTTGGAATGTTACTCGATTTGTTTAATCGTTAAAATAACTATATACACTCAATAGCAAACGAAAGAAAAAGAATGAAAATCGCGATAGTTCATGACTGGCTTTACACTTACGCAGGTGCTGAAAAAGTTTTAGAACAAATTATTCAGTGTTTTCCGCAGGCAGATTTATTTAGTTTAATTGACTTTATCCCAGATGGAGAGCGTGGCTTTATTCAGAATAAAACCGTAACCACGTCATTTATTCAGCGCATGCCGTTTGCTAAGACTAAACATCGTCATTATTTGCCGTTGATGCCGTTAGCAATCGAGCAACTTGATGTAAGTAGTTATGATGTGGTAATTAGTAGTTCGCATGCGGTTGCCAAAGGCATTTTAACTGGCCCCAATCAACTGCATATTTGCTATTGTCATTCGCCAATCCGTTACGCTTGGGATATGCAACATCAGTATTTACGTGAAGCTGGGATTACCAGCGGGTTAAAATCATGGCTGACACGCTATATTTTACATAAAATCCGTTTGTGGGATTACCGCACCGCCAATGGCGTGGATTCTTTTGTGGCGAATTCTAAATTCATTGCACGCCGCATTTTTAAAGTTTATCGCCGTGATGCGAGTGTTATTTATCCGAATGTTGATGTTGATAAATTTACGTTGCAAAGCGAGAAACAAGATTATTATTTAACCGCTTCACGTTTGGTTCCTTACAAGAAAATTGTGTTAATTGCTGAGGCTTTTGCTTCGATGCCTGACAAAAAATTGAAAATTGTCGGTACAGGTCCAGATCAGAAAAAAATTGCCGATTTAGTTGCAACTGCTGCGAATATTGAATACTTGGGCTTTGTTGAAGATGCTGGATTAGTTAGCTTAATGCAAAATGCTAAAGCCTTTGTCTTTGCAGCTGAAGAGGATTTTGGCATTATTCCAGTTGAAGCGCAAGCCTGTGGTACGCCTGTAATTGCTTATGGACGGGGTGGAAGTCTTGAAACCATTAATGGTTTAGGTAGTGAATCACCAACTGGTGTTTTTTTCGCTGAGCAAAGCACTGCTGCTGTGATTGCTGCGGTTGCTCAATTTGAAGCGCAAACTGTCATAACGCCTGAAAATTGTCGGCAGAATGCACTGCGCTTTTCTGTCTCACGGTTTAGAACTGAATTTACTCAATTTGTAGAACAGAAATATCAGGAATTTTGTGAGCATAAACCCTAATGAAGAAAATTCTTTTACAAAAATATACCTTAGTGCTGGTGGATTTATTTTCACTAGTTTTCACTTATTGGTTAAGTGTTCAGCTAGCGAATGTAGTTGAAACTACACGCTTACATCGTTTTGATACCGATCATCTGGTCTTAGTAAAAGTCTTAAATGCTTTTGCGATAATTGCGTTATTTTGGGTTGCTGAATTGTACGCCAAACGGCGTCCAACCTGGGAAGAGTTGCGGATTGTCTATAAACAAATTATGTATATTTTGGTGCTTGATTTTGTCGTGATTTCATTAAGTCGTTCTGAGCATGTAACCTATCTCTTCTTTTTTATGTTTTGGGCGCTATTGCTGGTGATTTTACCACTATTTAGAACTTTTGCCATTCGCATTTTGTTACATTATAAACTGTGGCAGCGTAAAGTTTATATTGTCGGCTGTGGTACTACGGCGTTAATGGCATATAATTTATTGAAAAATCGTCGGTTGATGGGTTATCAGATTGAGGCATTTATTAATTTAGATGAAACTAAGCCATTAACTGAGTTAGTTGTTGAGGATTCTAAAATTATTCCAGTTTTTAGCTTTGAGCAGTTGTTGTTACGCAGCAAATATAGTGAAATTGTAGTTGCGTTAGATTCATTAGAAATGGTGAATAATATGCAAAAAATCTTTAGTTTGCAGCGTCAATTTATCTTTGTGAGCTTAGTTCCTGATTTGGAAGGCTTATCGCTGTATGGAATGGAGATTACGCATTTTTTTGGCAATGAGCAACTCATGTTACGCCTTGAAAATAATCTCAATCGGCGCCTAAATCGTTTGGTCAAAATGCTCTTTGATTATTTGGTGGTTTTGGCTTGTCTGCCGTTTATTTTGCCGCTAATGGTTTTAATTAGTTTATTTA
>JAIETT010000125.1 GCA_019744945.1 Burkholderiales bacterium | reverse complement strand
TGGGGTTAAAAAAGTAGTGGCTTTATTTGAACTTCCTCCTCAATAATCAATAGGAAAGATTATGTGTAAATTATTAAAAATGATGTTAATTAGTGGTGGCTTATTAAGTGGCTTAGTGGCTTGTGCAAATAATTCTTCACCAACGACTCCAGATAAAGCTACGGTTGAGGTGCCTGCTTCGATTGATGATAGCTCAATTCAATCTAAATTATCCGCGAAATATTCTAATAGCGATAATTTCCCGAATAGTAATATTTATGTGGATGTATTTAATCGTACGGCTTTAATAACTGGACAGGTTAAAGATCAAGCCCAAAAAGATTTCGCAGAAAATATTGCACGAGGTTATCCTGGTGTGGTGAAAATTTACGATTATGTTGATATTCGTTTGCCATCTTCGTTTAGTGCGCGGAGTAAAGACTCAATGATTACAGCACAACTTAAGACCCAATTATTTGGTGAACCTGGGGTTCCTAGTGGTGGGGTAAAGGTTGTGACCACGAATGCGGTAGTGTATATGATGGGTGTAGTTAATCAAGATCAGGCTGAGTCGGCAACGCGAATTGCCGCAAACGTGGGTGGGGTGGATAAGGTTATTACCTTATTTGAATATCTAAATTAACTTACAACAAGCTAGGTTGGGGTAAGCGATGCATCCACATAAACAAATTGGTGATGTGGCAGAAAGTCGTGCTTTAGATTATTTGCGCCAGCACGGGTTGTATTTAGTTCAAGCTAATTTTTTCTCACGTTTCGGTGAAATCGATCTAATCATGCGTGATGCAGAGGGTTATATTTTTGTTGAAGTTAAACAGCGTAAAGCAGGGCTAAATCATGCAATCGAAAGCATAACTCCAGCCAAGCAACGTAAATTAGTTCAAACCGCACAATATTTTTTAATGAAATTAGGCAAAGAGGTTAATTGTCGCTTTGATGCAGTGGTGTTAGGTGCGCATGATGAAATTGAGTGGCTGAAGAATATTATAATTTTATGATTTAAGTAATGAGATTCGAAGTGCCATGTAGATATAAATTTTGGAGGTAAAGATGGATATTAAACAGCTAATTCAAGACAACTTTAGTCAAAGCATTGCAACTAAGCAGCAAGCACAATTAACCATGCTTGAGCCAATCGCGGATGCAGTTAATTTAATTGTTGCAGCATTTCAAAATGGTAAAAAAATGTTGATTTGTGGTAATGGTGGTTCGGCGGCAGATGCGCAACATTTTGCGGCGGAGTTCACTGGGCGCTTTGAAATCGAACGTACACCGTTGCCTGCGATTGCGTTGACAACGGATACTTCGGCTTTAACTGCGATTGGTAATGATTATGGTTTTGAGGTGGTTTTTTCTAAGCAAGTTGAAGCACTTGGACAAGCAGGGGATATTTTATATGCAATTTCAACTTCAGGTAATTCGCTAAATGTGCTTAAAGCAATGGAAGTTGCGCGTGCAAAAGGTATGTATGTCATTGCAATGGTTGGTCGCGATGGTGGCAAAATTGCCCAACAGTTAACCGGTAAAGACGTTAATCTGTGCGTGCCAGTTGAGCGTACCGCACGGATTCAAGAAGTGCATTTATTAACTTTGCATACGATTTGTGACGCGGTTGATACGCTGATGTTTAAATAATAAATTCAGCATAATATTGATCCAGAATTGAATTCTTATTAAGAGCTAAATTATTTCTGATGATGTTTTAGCTACGGAGCACACGTTTTTAATTTTTAGAGTAAATGAGATAGTTATGCAACGTTGGATTAAAATTAGTGTATTGTTTACGTGTAGTCAATTGGCGCTGGCGAATGACTTGATTAGTGCTTTCCCAATGGAAAGTTATAACCAAAATGTTGCAAGTTGGATCAAGCCAACTGATCTAGATTATGATCAACCTTTGCTGTCTAAAGAATATCAGCAACAACGTTATGCTGAATTTTATCAACGTTATTATGCGAGCAGCGCTGAAAGTGCTTTATCTCCATGGGGCAGTCGTTATGTTAATCTGCTCTTATCTCAGTCTGAGAGTCAAAATATTCTTACTCAAGAATCACAAATAATTACCGAATTTAAAACCAACCACCTGACTAATCCCAAAAAGATCGCTTATGGTGAAAATTATCGTCCATATGATGCGCGCTGGTTTGCCAAAATTAGTACGAATATGGATTTAACGGACATGACTTCGCTAAAATATTCAAGTTATAATCGTGCGATTGCCGTGGATAATTTATTTGTGCGGACATTGCCAACCATGGATCCGCTATTTTATAGTTCCAAAATTGCTGGAGAGGGTTATCCGTTTGATAATCTCCAAGAAACTGCGCTGTTTATTGGAATGCCGCTGTATATAATTAAACAAAGTTTGGATAAAGAGTGGTCATTAGTAATTGCATCCGATGATATTGGTTGGGTGAAAACAGCTGGTTTAGCTCGGGTTAATGCTAGATTTATTAAGAATTGGCAAAAAGCAGCTAAAGCTGGTGTAATTGCAATTACTCAACAAAGTGCATTGGTGGATAAATTGGGGAGATTTAGAGCAGTGGCTTATAATGGTATGAGCTTGCCGTTAAGTAAGCGAACTACCGCAAATTATGAAGCATTGATTCCAGTAGCTAATCTACAGCGTGAGGCACAGATTCTACCCGTGATAGTACCAAAATCAGCTGCAGCGGTGATGCCGTTGACGTTAACGCCACATAATTTGGCGAATATTATGCAATCGCAAATTGGTAAACCTTATGGTTGGGGTGGGATGTTTTTTGATTATGATTGTTCAGCAGAAACTAAAGCCTTGTTTACACCATTTGGGATTTATTTACCGCGTAATTCACAATTTCAATCGAATGCGGGTAAAACCATAGTTTTGGATCAACTTTCTAGTGCTGAGCGTGAGCAATATTTAATTAAAAATGGGCATAAATTATTGACCTTGGTACAAATTCCAGGGCATATTATGCTGTATATTGGCAATTATACTAATCCAAATTCGCTTAATCATGAAACTATTGCAATGAGTTATCAGAATATTTGGGGTTTACGTACCCGTGAAAATAACTCGCGTGCGGTGTTAGGCGGTTCGGTGATTTTTCCGCTCTTAAGTCAGTATCCTGAAGATCCGCAGTTGTTATCTTTTTATGATCAAGCTGCTCGAAGTAAGTTTAGGCTAATTTATTTAGATAAAGTCGCGGATAAGTAATTAAAATCTAAGCGTGTGAGTAGTTTCTCATTTAGTGCGAATAATTTATTTAGGATTAATTATGAATTGGCTGAAAATATTAAATAACCCAGATTTAATTCAAACGGGAATATTAATTGATGGTGTGTGGTTAACTGGTGAGCGTGAATTATTTGCGATAAGCAACCCAGTTGATGAGCAAGTGATTGCCAAGCTAGCAAAGGCAACGTCACAAGATATGAATGCGGCAGTTGCCAGTAGTCAGAATGCCTTTAATCATTGGCGGCAAATTACGGCGAAAGAGCGCAGTAAAATTTTACGCTGCTGGTACGATTTGATTGTAGCAAATGCCGCTGATTTAGCATTAATTTTAACGCTGGAACAAGGTAAACCTTTGGCTGAGGCTAAAGGCGAAATATTGTATGGCGCGAGTTATTTAGAATGGTATTCTGAAGAAGCGAAACGCTTAAATGGCTACAGTGTGCCTGCTAATAATTCACAGCACAGAATTATGGTAAATCTTGAACCAATTGGTGTATGTGCCGCAATTACGCCGTGGAATTTTCCCAATGCGATGCTGGCGCGCAAAGTTGCACCAGCTTTGGCGGCTGGGTGTACTATGATTGCCAAGCCTGCCAGCCAAACGCCGTTATCTGCGAATGCGCTCGCTTATTTAGCCTTGGAAGCTGGTGTTCCAGCTGGTGTGTTTAATATTCTACACGGACATAGTGGACAAATCGGTGAGTTTTTGTGTCATAACCCACAAGTGCGGAAATTAAGTTTTACTGGCTCGACTGAAGTTGGGATTTGGCTCTATCAAAATTGTGCGAATTCAATGAAAAAACTTTCTTTAGAATTAGGTGGAAATGCGCCACTAATTGTTTTTGAAGATGCCGATTTAGAGGTGGCGGTTAATGGAATTATGCAGAGTAAATTTCGCAATAGCGGACAAACCTGTGTCTGCTCAAATCGTATTTTGGTTCATGAATCAATCAAAGACGCCTTAATTGCGAAACTTCAGCCACAGATTGAGCGCTTAAAATTAGGCGATGGTTTAGATGCTACAACCAGTAATGGTCCGCTAATCGATAGCAAGGCCATGATACATGTCCAAAGTTTAGTTGCTGATGCAATGGTTAAAGGTGCTCAGCTGGTGTGTGGCGGACAATCTAGAGCCGATCTTGGGGTGAATTTCTTTGAGCCAACTTTAATTGACTGCCCTAATTCAAATTTACGGCTGTTTAAAGAAGAAATTTTTGGACCGGTTTTAGCTATTTATACCTTTAGTGACGAGAGCGAAGCACTGGTGTTAGCCAATCAAACTGAATATGGTTTGGCAAGTTATGTATTTACTCAAGATATTGGACGTATTTATCGCGTGAGTGAGCAATTAGCTTATGGCATAGTTGGC
>JAIETT010000299.1 GCA_019744945.1 Burkholderiales bacterium | reverse complement strand
TTGTGTTCAATTGTTTGAAATGTACCCAGAATTACCTTGACTAGAACATGGCTTTAGTGTTACAATTTGCGCCGTAAAACTATGAAAGTTATTACACTGGCAGATTTAAATTTTTTGTCAAATATCCCATGAAGGGGTTTATGTGATCTAGGGCTATTCCAAATAAGTTTATTTAGCTCTGGGTGTTAGTTATAAATCTTTTGAAGGGTTCACAATGCATCTTCCTGATGGTTACCTTAGTCCTGAAACTACGCTGCCTGCATTAGCTGTAATGTTAGTGGTGTGGTATATCTCATTCAAAAAAATTCAATTAATTCATAATCAAGCCTTAATCCCAAGCATTGCGCTATGTGCCGCATTTTCTTTTATTCTGATGATGTTTAATATACCTGTAGTCGGCGGAAGTTCAGCGCATGCGGTTGGCGCGGTATTAGTTGCGATTTTGGTTGGTCCGTGGGCTGCGGTGTTGGCGGTATCCACGACGTTAATTATCCAAGCATTTCTTTTCGGTGATGGCGGAATATTAGCCATTGGTATGAATTGCCTGAATATGGCGGTGATTATGCCATTTAGCGGTTACGCGATTTATCGTTTAATTTCGGGTAAAGCTACACTTGGTTCTAAGCGTAATTCGGTTGCGGTTTTTATTGCGGCGTATATTGGTATCAATTTAGCTGGCTTAGCCGCTGGAATTGAAATGGGCATTCAACCGCTCTTATTTAAAGCCGCAAACGGTGCACCATTGTATGGATTTTATTCACTTGCCGTTGCCGTACCAGCGATGTTATTTACGCATAGTTTATTTGCAGGCCCCTTAGAAGGCGTGATTTCAGTCTTGGCACTGGGGTATGTAGTTAAGTTTGCACCTCACTTAGTGGTCCGTGAAGCGCAACGTAACATAGGTAATTTAAATGCTAAAGGATGGTTGGCAAAAAATAAAGCCGTGCTGTGGGTGTTACTTGGTGCGGTAATTTTATCACCTTTGGGATTGCTTACTTCAGGCACGGCTTATGGTGAGTGGGCGCCTGATGAAGTAAAACAATTGATTGGTTATGTACCACAAGGTATGGCGCAGTATGCCGATAAATGGCACGCGCTGATGCCAGATTATTCGTTACCCAAATTTGGCGAAAGTTTTATGTCCCAATCGATGGGCTATGTTTTATCCGCATTAGTTGGCATCTTAGTTATTTCTGCGCTAATCTTGTTATCGGCTAAATTAACCCGTCGCCTTGAAAAGCGCAATTAATGTGTCAGCATGATAGCATTCCTAGTTGGTTATTAGAACCGACTAGGACCTTACCTCTAAAATCGGCTAATCGGCTTAATTTCTTACGGCGAACCATTCAACACCTAAGTGCTATTTTTAGTAATGAACTATATTTATCACTCGAAGCGACTAAACATGGATTTCTGCAACAGATTGATCCGCGCTGTAAATTCTTAGTTTTTTTAAGTTTTATGCTGGTAACTAATTTTGCGCAGAGTTTTTTACTTCTCGGGATTTTATTTATAATTAGTTGCCTGTATGCTCATTTAAGTAAAATTTTAATTTGGCGACTGATTAAACGTGCGTGGTTGGTAATTCCGCTTTTTCTGTTAATTTGTTCAATTCCAGCCCTGTTTAATCAGGTCGTGGTTGGCAAAGAATTAGTCGTTATATTGGCGACTAATCCATTGCGAAATATTTTCCCCAATGGTCTTTACATTAGCGATAATGGTGCTCAAGCGGTGGGCTTGCTTTTTTTACGGAGTGGGGTTAGTTTATCTTTTGTGTATTTATTGATGGTAACCACTCGTTGGCATGATTTAACTAAAGGTCTCTCATTATTGAAAGTTCCTGTTGGGTTTATCCTGATTTTAGAGATGACCTACCGCTATATTTTTTTATTGTCTAATTTGGCGCTACAAATGAGTGAAGCACGCTTTTTACGCAGTATTGGCAAACTGTCACATCGTGAAAATCGACGTTTTTTGGGGCATGCGATCGCATTATTATTTATTAAAGCCAATTATTTAGCCAGCGAGATCTTCTCAGCCATGCGTTTGCGCGGTTATACCCATAAGGTAGTAAGCTTAAAAACCTTACGGCTGCGTGTTACGGATTGGATTTTTTTAGTTAATAATTTGCTGATTTTAATTGTGTTATTTATTCTGACGCGAGGTTAATTATTTCACATCATCAAGAAATTTTTCGCTTGGCAAATGTAGAATTTGCTTATGAGCTGGGTGAGCCTACTTTACGGCAAATTAATTTGAGCATTTCGGCTGGTGAAGCAGTTAGCATACTGGGTGCGAATGGCTGCGGAAAATCAACCTTACTTAAAATATTAGCAGGTTTAATTTCGCCGAATGCGGGTAGTTTTTTTGCATTTGCTGAGCAAGTTAATCGTAAAAAATTGGCTACAGATGCTTTTGCTAAACGTTATCATCAGCAAATTGGCTTTATCTTTCAGGATTCAGACGTTCAATTATTCTGTAATAGCGTGCGTGAAGAACTGGCTTTTGGTTTATTGCAGTTAGATTACTCGCTGGATGAGATAAATTGCCGCATTGAGGATATTGTTAAATTATTGGGGATCGAAAATTTAATTAATAAAGTACCGTATAAACTTAGCGGCGGTGAAAAGAAAAAAGTTGCGATTGCGGCAGTTTTATTACTTAATCCGCAAGTGCTAATTTTGGATGAGCCAACTAATGCCTTGGATCCAAAAACGCAGCATTGGTTAGTTGAATTACTCAAGCAGTTAAATGCTGCTGGCAAAACGTTAATTATTACCACGCATAATTTACATTTGGTCGAACAATTAACCACGCGCGGAATTTTATTTAATGAACAACATCAAATTGTGGCAGATTTACCGATTGTAGAATTATTAGCCGAGCAAGAATTGTTACGGCAAGTAAATTTAATTTTTTAGAAGTTTAAATATGCAAATTGCAGTAATTGATGGCCAAGGTGGTGGAATTGGGAGTGCCTTGATCGCTAAAATTCGCAGTGAATTTGGCAATGAATTAGATATTTTAGCACTGGGAACCAATGCCTTAGCCACCGCGGCGATGCTTAAAGCGGGCGCTAATCAAGGCGCAACTGGTGAAAATGCGATTCGGGTTAATGCCGCGAAAGTTGCGGTAATTTTTGGGAGCCTAAGTATTGTGATTAGCGATGCTTTGTTGGGCGAGCTAACTGGAGTAATGGCAAATGCAATCATTGAAAGTCAGGCGCATAAAATTTTGTTGCAACCCAACCGTTATAATATCCATTTTGCGGGCTGTGAATCGCAACCCTTGCCATATCACATTGCTGCGGCAATTGAACAATTCAAACAACTTTTAGGAGCACAACAACATGTGTGAAGCGAATGTTTATTTATTGAATAAAGACACTAATCAATGTGAACTCTTGCTTGAAGCCGTCGATAAACTAGTTCCGCAAGCCAATGGCATCTATTTAGAAAACATTTTTGGTGAGCGCCGTTTGGTAAATGCCTACATTTCATCGATGGAATTAGTTCAACATAAAATTATTTTAGCTCAGGCTTAATCAGGCGTAAGGTTCTATTTAGGTAATCCATTAAGTTTGCTTAGACCGCTAAACGGCTAGTGCGGAGATAACTCATTTATTAATTTGCCTGCGCGTGCTTTTTATCTTCAAGCTTGTTATGTTGCACTGCATAAATGCAGACACGTGCTGTAGTCAAATTATCTGTTATAATTAACCATTATTTTTAATCAAAGTTTGATAATCATGAGAAAAATATTTTGTATCGGTGAGCTTTTAGTCGACTGTATGGGGCAACCTGGTGTTGGCTTAGCCAAAAGTGCTCACTTTACTAAATTAGCTGGTGGAGCACCCGCAAATGTAAGTGCTGCGGTGGCTAAACTGGGTGGAAAAGCTTATTTTATGGGACAAGTTGGTGATGATGGCTTTGGTGAGTTTTTAGTCGCTAGTTTGCATGAACTTGGCATCAATACTTCGCTGGTAAAACGCGGTGGTAGAACAACTTTAGCCTTTGTGGCAATTGATCGTTTTGGTGAACGCGATTTTGAATTTTATCGTGGTAGTGATGGTGATTATCGACTTGGTGATGTAGAGCTAAGTTGTATTGAACGCGATGATATTGTGCATTTTGGTTCCGCCACGGCACTATTGGGCGGTGAGTTACGTAGCAGTTATTTACAATTATTGGAATTAGCCGATAGTAATGCTAATTTCATTAGTTTTGATCCTAATTATCGTGAAGATTTAGTTAAACCTGAGATGCTGGAAGACTACATTAATGATTGCAAAACATTTGTGGCTTTGGCGGGTGTGGTTAAAGTTAGTGAAATTGAAGCACAATTAATCAGCGGTGAAGATGATCTAAGTTTGGCGGCGGCATATTTACGTCATGTTGGTGCCAAAACTGTAGTGATTACCATGGGCGAAAAAGGTACTCTATTAGCTAATGCCGAGGGAACGCGGGTTATTCCATCGCGTAAAGTGCAACAAGTGGATAGTACGGGTGCTGGCGATGCTTTTATGGGTGGATTACTCTTTAAAATCGCACAACATCCAGAACCTAACTGGGATGCGTTTGTCGCCTTTGCCAATTTAGTCGGTGCTTTTAG
>JAIETT010000248.1 GCA_019744945.1 Burkholderiales bacterium | reverse complement strand
AGTGGCGCATTTATACAAATGGAACTCAATTATTTGAATGATAAACTTGCGCATAAAATTGATCTAGCTTTGTTTGGGATTATGGCTGGGATTGAGTTAGGGCAATTGCTGGGGGTTTCGATCTATCGGTTGACCAATGTGTTATTTTCAGCGCAGCAAATGGAACAATTTGCGTGGCGGATACCGTTTGTGGTGGGGGTGGTGTTTACTTTAATTGCATACTTGATACGTTTGGCGGTAATTTTTAGCCTCAAATCCATACAACCAGCTAAGCGTCCTCAAATGTATTATCATATTTATACGAGGTTTCCATTACAAAGTCAGTTGGCAATAATAATTTCAGGTCTAACTGGTTCAACTGTTTTTATTTTCTTGATTTTTATACCATATGGTATGTATTATCATCTGCATTATAGTGTGTATTTGATTAGTCATTATATTTTCATGGCGAATTTATTGAGTTTGCTAATAAACTTTGGTTTAAATAAGCTGGTGAAATTTCATAATGTCGTGTTGATTACTTGGTTAGCAACAATGGCTTTGGTGCCGAGTATGTTATTTTGGGGCTGGGCATTTATAAATAAGCAATATGGTTTAGCGAGTATTTTGCCGATCGCTGTTTTAGCTAGTCTTTTTTCGGGTTTAGTTCCACGACTACTTTATGGCTTATTTCCTGAGGTGAGCCGAGCCTTAGGAGTAGCTTCATGTCATCGTGTGGGATTTATCTTTTTTGGTGGGGTGGCACCACTAATTACAATTGCGTTAGGTAAGGTTGTCCACCACCTTTTTCCAATTAGTAACCATAACGTCTTATTTTCTAGTTCGGTAATTATTTACGTAATTTTTATGGCATTATTAACGCTGTATGCGTTAGTTCAAATTAAGCGTTTAGTTGATTATAAGCTGCTGAGTAAATTAGATTATCAATCTAGAGGACTTAAGGTGTGAGGTTGGTAAATATTCGCCTTTTTCTTGGTTTGAATTAAATTTTTGGTGTTAACATATAAGCTATATCTTAAATTATTCATAAAACCACTAAAAGATAATTTCAGGAGCGTTCCTGATCGGATACGTTTCTTTTATATTAATCTTTTTTAATAGTGCCTCGCGAAATACAAACGATAGTTTAATCGATTTATTTGCATTTCGCACTTGAACTCATGCATAATGAAATTTAAGCCGAATTTGCTCGGGGTTTCTAATTTGCAGGTGAGCCTTTGGCGCAGCCAATCCAATATCTTCAACACTAATGACCAATAAGCGTTTCCACAGATAGTCTTCTAACGACTCAGAAGTTAGATACATCTCATAGGAAATTGCTAAAGCACTTTCGGCATTACTGCGCCGGATGCTTTTTTGCAAACCTGAAATCAAATCATCTGCGGCAAGCCAATGTTTACTAACCACTGTTTGCTAAGCATCATAATAATCATTCATGATAGTTCTTTCAACGACAAAATTATTGCATTATTTGTTTAACATTAGAAATATAAATTAATACACTGATGAGAGAAAAAATTAGTGATACTACTACCAAACTAGCCAATGGAAAGACTGGAAATAGTGTCACTAACCAAATTGCGAATGATGCAGCAATGAAACTAATACTAATATTTAGTCCCAACGCATTTGCACCTTGTTGTTGAAAATGATTCATCAAACGGACTTGCACAATTGGGTTGATTATCGCATTAGCAACGCGCATAAACAATACACCAATGGTTACCATAAAGACTAAAAATAAATGTTGATTAAAAAACGTAGGTGTCAACATAATAATTGCACCAATCATGGTCGAATAAATACCTACAGCTATCATTTGTTGAGGAGTTTTATGCTGTTTATTCATGTGCATCATCCATGTATTACCCACAAAATAAGCCGCAGCTAATCCGATATACAAATAAGAATAAGAAGTTGGGGCAAAATGCCAGTGATTGATATATAAATAACTAGACACGCCAATAAAAGCAAAGTAGGTTCCAAAACCTGCTGTATAAATAATGGTTAGCACCCAAAACATTCGGCTTTGCATAATATTTTTATATTGTGTGACATAGCTAGTCAAATTACTGAATTTTGGCAGAGGAGAAACATTGGTCTCTGGCAATATTTTCCAACAATAACTCAATAATGCAAGGCCGACAACACCGCTAAAAGTAAAGCAACTCCGCCAACCGAAATATTTAGCTAAATACGCACCTAAAATCGGTGCGATGGCGGGAGAAATCATTAAACCGATTAATAAAATTCCATTGCCACGAATTTGATCCCGTTCATCCATACAATCTTTTAGAATTAATCGCGAAACTATCATTACTACCGCAGTACCAAAGGCTTGCAATAACCTCAAAAATATAATTGCATAAATTGATGGAGTAAAAACGATAACAAAAGAAGCGATGACAAAACAGGCAACACCGTAGAGTGAAACTTTTCGCCGACCAAAACGATTACTAATTTCACCGACAAATAATACCCCAAAAGCGATCCCCAGATTATACACCGATATAGTCAGATTTACGGTAGCAGGCGTAGAATGAAAATCACTAACCATTTGTGGCAATGAAGAAATATTAATATCAGTAGCGGCAGCAGTCAACAACACTAGTGCCGTCATTACAAATAAAAGTTGTCGCTTTAATTTATCACTAAGATAGACCATTACACCACCTATAAATCTTTATTTTGCAGCCTGAGCGCGTTTAGCTTTGAGATCCATTGGTAAAATGCAACTATAGACAAAACGATTGACTGGAACATCAATATCATATCTTTTGGCTAAATGAACCACCGAGCCATTTTGGTATTCAATTTCTGATGGGCGCCCCTCAATTACATCAATAGCTAACGAAGAAGTTGAATCAGCTGGAAAATGTTCAAATGCTGCCATATTTTTTTCAACAATATCATCTTCTAAATTGACTCCAACTTTTTTAGACACCGCATAAATTTCAGCCAATAAATCAACCATCATTGCCCGAGTTTCTGGTAATTCACGTAATTCACCAAAATTAGTTCTGGTTACTCCTAATAATCCGCTGATACAAATCCCAATAAATTTACGCCAAATTTCGGCGATAATGTCATCGGCAATGATATTAACGATTCCTGCATTGTCAAACAAAGTTTTTAATTCGGCAATTCGCGGAGTTTTTGCATTGTCCAGCTCGCCAAAAATTATCGTGGTATCGCCCTTATGTGCTCCACTATGATTAATTACCCCTGGTGTTTCAATCCGACTCATGATTTTACATAAACCACCGATTAAATTATATGGTGCAATATGCTCTTTCAATTCCTCAACTGCCATAACCCCATTTCCAAATGGTACCACAATGGTTTCATCACCCACAATATGGTGAAGCTGCTTAGCAATATTTTTAATTTGATGGGTTTTTAGAGAAATTATTACTAAATCAACTTTACCAATGGTCGCCAAATTATCTGTAGCTTGGGCTGGATTAATATGAAAATCACCATGGACGCTCTTTACTTTTAAACCGTTTTGTTGCATTGCCAATAAATGCGGCCCCGCATCAACAAATGTCACGTCATTCCCTGCTTGTGCCAAGCGTCCACCAAAATATCCACCAACGCCACCTGCACCAATTACTGCTATTTTCACAAAACTTCCTTTTTAACAAAAACAAATAATTTTTAAATAAAATCATCAACCAATATTTTAGCGATTTTTAGATACTTTAGCAGTATTTATTATATGCATTACGGCGCAAATCCCAATTGAAATAACCGAAACAGTTACCAAACTAATAAATGGTTGGTCTGGATATAGCGTTACCAGCCAAATAGCTAGAGAGTCAGTTGAAAAACTAACACACATATTCAAACCTAGCGCATGGGCACTGCTTTTATTAGATTTGCTCATTCGCACTACCTGCGTGGTAGGATTAATAATTTCGTTTGCAGTACGCATTAATAACCTGAGTTCAAGTGTGAAATGCACAAATTAATATCTTGGGTAGTTTCTTTGTCATGCTTAAATTATCCATAAAATCACTAAAGGGTAACTGCAAGATGGTTTCTAATCGGATACGTTTCTTTTATATTAATCTTTTTTAATAGTGCCTCGCGAAATACAACTGATAGTTTAATCGATTTATTTGCGTTTCGGACTTTGACTCATACATAATGAAATTTAAAGTTATCAACAAAATATGTATCGCATACTAGAAGATTATTTACTCTGCTTGTGGTGTGTTTTGTAATTAACTGATTTAAAATAGTTAATTCAGGATGGTTGTGTTATGATGACCTAGCTGAAACTAATTATTTGGATGTTTATTAGCTAAAAATGGCATAATTCGCCGCTGAAATATTTTAAAATCAAAAAATACATTCATAAGGGAAAGTAAATCATGAAAAAAATTCTGGCTTTGGTAATGGCGCTGTCAGCAATTAGCGCCTATGCGGGTAGTCCATATGTAGACGCGAATGTTGGTGTGATGACCAATAATAGCGATTTAGCTTTGAATCTTGATGCGGGTTATATGTTTAATAAGTATTTAGGTCTTGAGGGTGGTTATACTGGTAGTAATAATTATAGCTTATTTGATGGCGTGGCTAAAGGCGTGCTTCCTTTAGGAATCGTAGATCTCTATGGTAAATTAGGTCTAGGTTTT
>JAIETT010000142.1 GCA_019744945.1 Burkholderiales bacterium | reverse complement strand
GCAACACCAGATGCTAAAAGCATAAATAGTGCATAACAACCGAAAATAAACCGCGAATTATATGAACTTACTTTTGCCATTAGAACAGGTTCAAAATAATTACTTCGACTTAATAATTGATCATAAATTAAAACGCTAAATAAGAATACAGGAATAAATAAACATAACGCAGGCAACCCCATATATGCGCCATAACTCGTTAGGACCAGGAATTCAATTAAACCCACACTAGCCCCGCTGAAGCAACTTACAAAACGATTCAAACGATGTTTTTCAATCATTAGATAATCGCTACTTCCAGAGTTCTTACGCCGAAAACTATACGAAATAGCTACGATTAGACCAAATAAAATGGTCATTAGAATATAATCAAGATTGGTGATATTTAATAAATGCATGTAATTACCCAAAACAGTTGAGAAAATAAGAATAGCCAGAATTATTAATTTGAGCAAAAAATATCTCTAATTAAGACGCAAATACTCAAATCAATCTAAACTAACGAGTATAGAAATACTTAATTTATTGAGTATGCCAGCAATTATAGCATATTTGCAGTCGAAACCCATCGCCAGAAGCAGGCTAAATCACTTAATTTTGCCCCATGGTGCCAAATTTAACGCCAACACAATATCTGTATTTACATTAAAATGCCAAGGATTTTCTATACCACACGCCTAAATTTAATCCATATTGGGTTTACGGCATTGTGCACAAATAAGTTTACGCAGATTATGTAATATTACTTATGGTATAATAATAGCAATTATCGTAACATGTTCTAATCTAGGAGCTACCGAGCATGAAAATCTTTCAGATTATTCTCCGTGTAATCGTATTTATTATCCTACTTGTTTTAGCTATCAATAATATGCAATCAGTCGAGTTTAATTTCCTTGGGATTTATACTTTAAAATTACCGTTAATTATAACTTTAGCTATTTTTGCTTTAGGTGGATTACTGTTTGGAATGTTGTTTGGCTTTATGAATAACTTAAACCTTAAAAGTCAAATTAATAAATTGAAAAAACAGCTTACGAAGCAACAAGAAGCACATGACAAGATCGATCAAATAATTTAACACTGGAGTAATTAAACTTGGATATTCTCGTAATTTGGCTATTAATAACCCCACTCTTTTTTGCTTTTGGTTGGTTTGCAGGACGAATCGATATGAAAGTCGTCCTAAAACAAGCAAAACAACTGCCACAACGAATTTTTGATGGCGTGGATGCTTTAGTTGATAATAAAACAGGCATTGCCAGTGATGAATTAAAACAACTCATCGAGCAAGAGCCGCAATTAATTGACCCACAATTTAGTCTTGGACGCCTTTATCGCAAACGTGGTGAAAATGATTTAGCCATAAAGTTGCATACAAAATTACTTGCATCACAATATGTTATCTCAAATGAAATTAAAGATAAAATTCGCCTTGAGCTAGCTCTAGATTTCCAAAAAGCAGGTTTAATTGACCGAGCGGAATCAATTCTTATCCAATTAATGAATAGCAACCTCTATAGCCATCAAGCACTTGAAATGCTTTTATTAATTTACCAACAAGACAAGAATTGGGGTGACGCGATTGAAACAGCTAAAAAATTAGCTAACTCAGATTTTAGTTTCCATACTGAAGTTGCTCAGTTTAATTGTGAATTGGCTCAAGAAGCCATCATTAAATCTTCATTGATTAAAGCCCAAGAATTTGCTCACACCGCACTAGAAACTAATCGTAAATGCGTGCGTGCCAATATTTTACTTGGTGAAGTATTTTATAACTTAGAAAATTATGCTGACGCAATTCAAACTTGGCAAGCGATTGAGAAACAAAATTATCAATATTTACCGTTAATCATGGATAAAATGTTTGATGCCTACTTGCGCCTCAATAAGACTAAAGAATGCATTACGTTGATTAAAGGCTATGTTACGCTCTATCCTAAACTAAACATGCATGATTTTGTTTATCAAAAATTAACCAGCTACGATAGCCCAGAATCAACCCTAGAATATTTAAGAACAGCGATGTTACACACTCCAAATGCTAAAATTGCGGCACTGTTAATTGATGCACGAGTTAATGCCTTAGAAACTCAAGATGGAAAACGTGATGCCGAACAAATAAAAAACATTCTACTTAAATATAATAGCAAACTGTCCTCATATAGCTGTGGTTGTTGTAATTTTAAATCAAAAACCTTCTTTTGGCAATGCCCTGCATGTTACTCATGGGAAAGTATTAGTCCAAACAATACAGAAAGCTAAACAAAACCCAGCCGTCATAATGGCTGGGTTTTTAATTTAAGCATTATTTTCTAGGTTTTATAAAGCTATCGCGATTCTTACGCAGTGCTAAAACCATTAAAATAGCTTCTTTGAAAATATTACCTGACATTTTTGAGACCCCAAGCACACGATCCTCAAAAATAATCGGTATTTCTTTTATTTTAAAACCATTCAAATAAGTTTTATAGGTTGTTTCAATTTGGAAACTGTAGCCAGTTGACTTTAATTGATTCACATCAATTGTTTCTAAAACCTCACGTCTAAAACACTTAAATCCACCAGTTAAATCATTTTGTGGCAACCCCAAAATTATTTTGGCATACAAACTGCCACCACGACTAATTAGCTTACGTTTTAAACTCCAATTCACAACTCCACCACCCGCGACATACCGGCTACCCAAGACTAAATCATAGGTTTTTAAGGCTTCAAACATACTTGGAAGATATTTAGGGTTATGAGAAAAATCTGCATCCATTTGACCAATTGCATCATAATCACGCGCCAAACCCCAATTAAATCCAGCTACATAGGCCGTCCCTAAGCCTAATTTACCAGCACGTTTAATTAAAAATAGTTTACCTGAGTATTTAGTGGCAGCCAAATTCTCAACAATTTCATAGGTTTTATCAGGTGAATTATCATCAATTACTAAAACATGTACATCTGGAACATTTTCATAAACCTCAGCTAACATCTTCTCAATATTATCTTTTTCATTATAAGTCGCAATAATAATCATTTTTTTCATTTGTATTTCCCTCTAAAATCTAATTGCTTAAACGATAAACGTATAATCTATTATTTACAAAGCTATTGTGATAACCAACCGTTGCCAATGGTTGAATATGTTTAAAATATACTTTGAGCTGCTCTAAATAAACTGCATCGTTACCATCACAAAAATAAACTGCATTCTTAATTGGTAATTGTAACCCTGTATTCCAATCCGAATAACTGTTACTATATTTAAAATTACTTAATACATAAGTTCGCCCTAGGTTTAAATAGTACCAACCGCGTGAAGCATTACCATAATCGCAAGATAAAAGTACATCCCCAGCTTGAATATCATTAATTTTAATTTGATGATATAACTCGGCATTGCCCATAAAAGCATTCACTGCAGGGATTTTACTTTGATATTCGCGAGGAACAAACACTTCAGGCATTTTAACAACTGGTAATAAAATCAAAACCAAGCCAATTGCAACGCGATAAACCCATTTTATATTATATTCAGCCAGACAAGCCGCTAAAAATATAACTCCACCAATAAACGCTGGTGCAACCCAATTGGCCTCCATAAATTTATATAAGCTATTATACGCAAAAAATAAACTTACAAATATAAAAATACTTAACAAAAATAAATAACGCGGGTCATGTAAAATTTGCTTGCGTTTGATGTAAATAAAAACCAACAATGGTATAGAAATGAACGGATTAGCCGCGCCAAGTAAGCTGCCAACATAATCACCTAATCCAGCCAAATTAATTTGCTTATCACTGGCAACACCATGATGAAATTGAAAAGCAAATGACACCCAATCGTGTTGATAATTCCAAATTATAACTGGACTAAACACCAGCATAGCTAATAACAATGCCAAATAAACATCTTTACCCCATAATAAATGACGCTTTGATGGAGTTAATAACAGAAAGATTAAAACCCCTGGTAAAATCAAAATTGCTGTATATTTAGATAATAATGCGCAGCCAAGAGCAATACCTGAAAAATAAATAAACTTCTTTTCACCTAAAATTAAACCACGAGCTAAGCAATACAGTGTAATACTCCAAAACATCAATAATGGGCTATCGATGGTTGTAATAAAAAAAGTCCCCTCTAGCAACGGCCAAGCTAAAGCTAAAACAACTGTTATATCAGCAGTTTTTTGATTAAACAAGCACTTACTCGTTTTATACATCATGACTATCGTTGTAGTGCTACAAATAACGGCGGCTAAACGAATGAAAATTTCTTTGTTTGAGAATAAAGTGGTTAAGCGAATTAAATAGGCTATCATTGGCGGATGATCATAATAAGACAGCTGCAGATTTTTGCTCCACACCCAATAATAAGCCTCATCATAGTGTAATTGCAGATTCTGATTAAATATCAAATGCGTAAACACGATCAAAACCAATAAGACTAATACCTTAGGATTAATTTTTTCCATTAACTAATTTTCCTATTTAGCATATACCTATCAACTACATAAATAATCAATAAAGTACTTAACCAGACAATTATTGCAGCTAAAATAATATCGCTAAAATAATGCCCACCTTGTAACCAACGAACAATCCCTACTGAAACAAAACCTAGTGCACATAATGCCACCCCAAGCTTGCGGCGCCGTGCAACCAAAAATGGTATGCCTATAAATGCACCAATGGAAACATG
>JAIETT010000279.1 GCA_019744945.1 Burkholderiales bacterium | reverse complement strand
AGCATCATGCCTAATTGTCCACCGCCCAAGATCCCAATCCAAGCTGGTGGTAAAATCATTTTTTGTTGCATTAGTCGGTTAACTCCGGCAAATTCATGTTAAGCACCATTTCAGTTTGTTGTTGGCGAAAGCCGTGCAATTTTTCTGCGAGTTTAGGATTGTAGCGTGCCATGATTTGAATTGCTAGTAAGGCCGCATTGGCAGCACCAGCTTCACCAATTGCCAAGGTACCAACAGGAATTCCTTTGGGCATTTGTACAATCGAGTATAGCGAGTCAAGTCCTTTTAAGTATTTAGATGGCACAGGTACACCCAAAATTGGCACAATGGTTTTGGCTGCTAACATTCCTGGTAAATGTGCCGCTCCGCCAGCACCAGCGATAATGACTTTCAAACCATGCGTTTCAGCGGCTTCGGCATATTCAAAAAGTAAATTTGGAGTACGGTGAGCGGAAACCACCAATGTTTCATAATTAACCCCAAAATCACGTAAAATTTTAGCGGCATGCTGCATAACTTCCCAATCGGAAGTACTTCCCATTACGATTCCAACTTCAATCATTTTAAACCCTTCACTAATTTAATCTAAATAATGCCCGAATTTTACCATTCTGCACAATTACAAGCGCGTTTAAAATTAGTTTATTTTTCTGAGACTTTACTCAAGTAATAAGCCTCGACATTACTCAGTTATTTTTGGTATAATACTGCCATAAAAAGTAAGCTAATCGTCTATGATAAATTAGCCTAATAGTTAAACCTTGGTTCAAATAATTAGAAAGTAGAATAATATGTTAAATTTAGATTTACAATTAACTTTATTAAAAGCCTTGCAAGCAACTTATGTTGATGAAAAACGCATTGAAATTACCTCAAAACAATTTGAAGTTACTCAAGATTTGTTTGTATTTAACTTGTTGTATTTAAAACGTGAAAAATTAATTGACTTATCGAGCTTAAGTACACGTGCTGCAGTTGTAACACCGCTTGAGTCAGATGAAGTTGGAACCGTCCAAGCTGCTACAACACACGAAGGTTTTACTACTGCACGTTGTTTAATTACACATGCTGGGATCAAAGCCTTAGCAACTCAAATGGGTACTAAGTTTATTCGTTCAACTGAAACGAACTAATTTTTTACTTCAGATATGATAAAAGCCGCGTATGCGGCTTTTATCATATCTGTGGCACTCATTCTATTCAAATAAGTGCTTGGCTTAAGTGAGTTAAGCTTTTGGTAAAGTAACACCAGTTTGCCCCATATATTTACCATTACGATCTTTATACGAAGTTTCGCATTCTTCGTCAGACTCAAAGAATAACACTTGAGCCACACCTTCATTGGCATAAATTTTTGCGGGTAGTGGTGTAGTATTACTAAATTCGAGTGTCACATAACCTTCCCATTCAGGTTCAAATGGAGTTACATTGACAATTATGCCACAGCGTGCATAAGTTGATTTACCCAAGCAGACAGTTAACACCTTACGTGGGATTTTAAAATATTCTACGGTACGAGCCAAAGCAAATGAATTGGGTGGAATAATGCATGAATCAGCAGTTATTTCCACAAAATTCTTCGGATCAAAGTTTTTGGGATCTACAATGGTGCTGTTGATATTGGTAAAAATTTTAAATTCATTGGCGCAACGAATATCATAACCATAGCTTGAGGTGCCAAATGAGATTACTTTATTTCCCGCGATTTCTTTAACTTGGTTGGCTTCAAAAGGGGATATCATGTCATGCTCTTGAGCCATTTTACGAATCCATTTATCTGATTTTATTGACATAAATCTCTCTTATTTAAAAATTATTTGGATAAGCTGTCCTGGTGGAATACCTAGTTTGGGGTTACAGCTATTATTGTTTAATAACTCACCAGCGCCGAGGTCACCGTGGTTTTTTTCTAAAGACGTGTAATCTGGGTAAATTCCTTGCCAAGAAATCTGGCAAGTTGTGCCATCATTGCTATATACACCTGTAACTATATAATCTTGTTTTATAATTACTGCCGAGTTTAGACCACTGAGAACATTTTGCGTGACGCGAAATGCCGCTGTGTTAACAACCCTAGGTTGGCTTGGATTGGGTACATCCATTGGCACTAAATTTACCGCATAAATTATTGTACCTGAGGTTGATTGACTTAGGTTATGGGTGATTTTACTCGGTGTTGGTGGCGGTGGAGCTTGGAATAAACCACAACTACTTAAGCTAATTGATACGCAGGTGAATAGAATAAATTTAAATGAGTTTTTAGTCATAATTTTAATCGCGATGTTCAAAAATGGTTGGGTCACCGGTCTGTGCGGTTCCTTGGTTTGGATTATTTATTTCTTGATTTGATGCGTTAATATTGGCACAGCCAAGTAAAAATTGTGTACTCGCCAGAATCAACAAACAAGAGATTTTTTTCATAGTTACTTACCTAGGTTGAATAGAGCCAAATTAGGCATAAAGCAAGACTCAATTTTAGCATAAAACGTTATAACTGGTTTTAAATTAAGCGTTCTTTAAACTAATTATTTTGCGTTTTGTACTTGAATTTATGGGTGAAAATAAATTTCTAGTGCCAAATAAAATACTGCCACAAAGTGACAGTATTTTATTTGAAAATGGTTATCAATTTAACCTAGACTAGTCATGAAATCGTTTAGATTAAGCAATAAAGCCATTCATGCGTTTCACAAAACCAACTGGATCATCAAGTTGAATACCTTCGGTTAATTGCGCTTGTTCAAAGATTACCAAACTTAAAGCATCGATTTGCTCTTGATCAATACTCGACTCTAATTTATTAATTAGTTTATGTTTCAAATTAATTTCTAAAGTCGGTTGATTAGCAGGCATTTCTTGACCAGCTTGGCGCATTAAACGCTCCATTTGCATACTCATAGCATTATTATCGACAACTAAACAGGCTGGAGAGTCAACTAAGCGTGTCGTAACCACAACATCTTTGATTTTACCCGCTAATGCAGTTTTAATTTTTTCTAAAATTGGTTTAGCTTGTTCATCTTGTTGTTTGATTTCATCTTCGCTAGGTTTTTCATCATCTAACTTACCAAGATCCAATTTACCTTTAGCAACGGAAACTAATGATTTACCTTCAAATTCAAATAAATGACTAACTACCCATTCATCGACACGATCGGTCAATAATAAAACTTCAATGCCTTTTTGTTTGAAAATTTCTAAATGCGGACTATTTTTAGCACCATTGAAGTTATCCGCAGTAATGTAATAAATCTTATCTTGCCCATCTTTCATGCGTGCAACATAGTCGTCTAAGCTGACATTTTTAACATCGCTACTATTATTGGTTGATGCAAAACGGCATAGTTTAGCCACGCGATCTTTATTCGCATGATCTTCAATAACCCCTTCTTTAATTACTGGACCAAATTCAGTCCACAATTCCAAATATTTGTCAGCTTCATTTTTGGCAATATCTTCAAGTAAACTTAAGATTTTTTTAGTTGAACCTGAGCGTATTGCATCGATATCCCGTGATGATTGTAAAATTTCACGTGACACATTCAGTGGTAAATCTTGTGAATCAATTACACCACGTACGAAACGTAGGTAATTTGGCAATAATTTCTCAGCATCATCCATAATAAACACGCGTTTAACGTATAATTTAATGCCATAACGACGATTCGCATCGTATAAATCAAATGGAGCTTTGCTTGGAATATAGAGCAATTGCGTATATTCTTGAGCACCTTCAACTCGAGCATGCACCCATTTGATTGGATCGTGGTAATCATGTGAAATATGTTTGTAAAATTCTTTATATTCTTCTTCGCTAATATCGTTTTTGCCACGTGTCCATAATGCATTGGCTTTATTGACGGTTTCTAAGTCAACGCTGATGATTTCATTACCGTCTTTATCGGTTTCTGGCGCTTTTTGCATTTTAATTGGATAATTGATGTGATCCGAATATTTGCGAATAATATTACGTAATCCCCAATCGGCCAGTAAATCATCATTACCATCTTTTAGATGTAAAACGATAGTTGTACCATTACCGTCTAATTTAGTTGTAGTTTCAATACTGAATTCACCACTACCATCAGAAATCCATTTTACGGCTTGTGAAGTTGTTTCACCTGCTTTAAGTGTAATTAATTCAACTTTATCAGCTACGATAAATGCAGAGTAAAAACCAACCCCAAATTGACCGATTAAATTAGCATCTTTTTTGGCATCACCTGATAAGTTTTCTAAGAATGATTTAGTGCCTGATTTAGCAATTGTTCCAATGTTTTCAATTACTTCATCATAAGTCATACCCACGCCATTATCGCTAACGGTAATAGTTTTAGCGTCTTTATCAAAACTAACTTTAACCGCTAATTCTTCGCCTTTATTTAATTCAGGATGGCTAATTTGGACAAATCTAAATTTATCAATCGCATCGGAGGCATTGGAAATTAACTCACGCAAGAAAATTTCTTTATCAGAATATAGCGAATGAATCATTAAATTTAAAAGTTGTTTGATTTCAGTTTGAAATGACATCGTTTGTTTATTCGACATTGATTAGGACCTTTAATTAAAATTAAGATATTTGCTATTTGGGAGCATTTAAGTATATTTCAAGTGCGGTATAAGAAAAATCTGCTTAAATTTAGAAGCAATTACTGAGCTAATACCGCCAAATGCTTAATTAGTTACCGATGGCAACACCTTCACGGCGTGGATCAGCTGCGCCACTCCAGCCCTCA
>JAIETT010000093.1 GCA_019744945.1 Burkholderiales bacterium | reverse complement strand
ACCAGGGCAGAATGCTGATACTGATCCAGCTCAAGTTATCCGTACGGCTTCTGGGCTAATTATTATCCCTAAAAATATCACGCCACGTGGAGTGGTGGTGTATTTTCACCCAACTACTTTTGGTAAAAATGAAGTTCCATCTTGTCTTGGTCCAATTGCCTCAGGTGCAAGCAATATGTCGTCAAATGTGCCAAGCTATTGCAATATAACCAGTTTAGGTAATACAGGTGCGGCAACGTTTGCGATGCTTGCCGCGGTATTTGCTGCGCGTGGGTTTGTAGTGGTCGCGCCTGATTATGTTGGTCAAGGTGTTGATTATAATAATGTTCACCCCTATGTTGCTTATCCAGAAAACAATGTTTGGTCAGCGTTTAATATGCTACCAGCAATGCGTAAAATCTTGGCGGATAACAGTGTGCCAACGAGTTTAAATTTACCGCTCTTTATTACGGGATACTCTGAGGGCGGTGGTTATGCATTAGATGCGTCACGCGTTGCACAAAGTAGCGCGGCGAATTTGTTGACACAAAATAATCTGACACTTAAAATTACCTCACCACAAGAGGGTGCTTATTCATTAACCGACCAAATGAATTTTGCCTTTAATGATAACAATGATGGCTTTTTTAACTGTTCATCTAACCCGAGTTACAATTGTGGTAATCTTGATATGATGCAGGCATCCCCGAGTAAATCGGCTACGGCAGCCGTGTCAGCGATGAATAATTGGAATATTGTCTCAGCACCAGCGGCGGCAATGTATAAACCCGGTTTAACTAGCTATGTTTTAACCGCGGCGATGTACTATAGTTTCCATAATGTTAGTGGGGCATATAACTATGCGATGAATCCAGCCTTCTGGTCGGGAATTAATATGGCGGTTGTTGGTGGGAGTGGTATGGCTAATTTATATCAGTTGTATTCTGGGATTTACGGTAGTATTTATACTGGATCACAAATTAGTGGTGCAATTGTAGCCAATACCTTTACGGTTAATGGTTATGATCCATTATCAAGCCCAACGATTACTGCGTTTACGCCGTTGGGTGAGATACCTAGCACACTAGCATCAAGTCATTATGGAACGAATAGCCCTGGAACATTGTTTATTAATCAAGGCGTATCCACTAATCCTGATTTCATTCGGATTTTAACCAATGGTTCAACCTATAATTGGCAATCTAAATCACCGATTAATTTGATTCATATGGTATATGATTCAGCGGTGACAGTGATTAATGCGCATCAAGCTTATTCATGTATGAAAAATGGAGTTAGTTTTGCAGGTAGCGGGAATATGGTTGGCTCTTTAGCGCCATGTACAACTCCTGCTAGTGGTAATTTGATTGAGTCAACAATTATTCAAAATTTTCAATTGACTAATAACTATTACCAAGTTTTACCATTAGATATGTTTACTCCAAATGTGGTTAATTCAACGGCTAATTCTCAATTTTGGACGGCTAATGCAGCAGGTGCTAATTTAGGTACTCCGTATGATCATGGGGACATGTTTGTGCAAGGTAGCATTGTTGCGTTATGTACTTTTGAGAATCAATTGAACTCGGGCACTAATTCAGGGATTTGCCCGAATCTATAGAATTATAGATTAACAGAAAACCATGAGTTTAACTCGTGGTTTTTTTATTGGTTATGAGCTCAATAAGGTGTTAAAATATGGGGCATATTAAAAGGTGGACAAAATATGATGTTAATTTTAGAAATTATTGGCGGTTTGATGTTTTTTGGCTTTATGGGATTTTTAAGTCTGCTATTATTACCAGGTTTGTTTGGCTGCTTTGGTTTTTTGTTGGTTGTAGTCTTACTTGGTGGAATGATTATCTTTTTTAGTTTAAATCTAGTCTGGGTGATTTTATTTGGCCTAGTTTATTATATTGTAATGGCTGGAGTTAAATATCTCCGTTATAATAAATTACCTACTTATGACAGCTATCTCACTGCCAATCCGAATGTTTATCAAAATGGTCAAGTTTGTTGCAGTTTTTGCGGTGCCGAACATCTTTCACATGTCGGGTTGTTTGGTATGCGTAGTAAATTACGCTATTATGTTTGTTTACGCTGTCGCAATTGGCTTTACCGCTTTAAGGTTCTCTAAATGAAGATACGTCAATTATTACTCGATACCGAAACCACGGGCTTTGAGCCTAAAGAAGGTCATCGGATTATTGAATTTGCCGCCTTGGAAATGATTGATCGTAAGCTAACTGGTAAATCCTTACATCTGTATTTTAATCCAGAACGGGATATACCTGAGGCCGCAACCAATGTGCATGGAATTAAATTAGAGGACGTGGCACATGAAGCAACTTTCAAACAGCGAGTTGACGAAGTCATTGCCTTTATCGATGGCGCTGAATTAATTATTCATAATGCCAAATTCGATTTAAACTTCCTTGATCATCATTTTGCCGAACTGGGTAAGAAAAACACCCTCAGTTATGCCAGTAGTGTGATTGATACCTTAGGCATGGCGCGGACTAAATTTCCAGGGGCGCGGAATAATTTGGATGCTCTTTGTGATCGCTTTAATGTCGATCGTTCTAATCGGGGTTACCATGGCGCGCTGATTGATTGCGAGTTGTTGTGGTATGTTTATATTGGTTTAACCCGTGAACAAATTAGTTTACTTGCGGAAGATCCGAATGGTAAAAATGGTGAGTTGCGTAAATTTGCCAAAATTGATAGTTCAAAGTATAATTTTGCACCAGTTAGCGTGAGTGAGGCTGAACAGCAATTACACAGTGATTATTTACAGCAGTTAGACAAAGCCAGCCAAGGAAAGAGTTTGTGGTTTAACCGTTCCAAAGCCTCATCGAATGAGTGATATGCATGTTTTAATTGCTGCTGCAGGTAGTGGTAGCCGCTTTGGTTCTGAATTACCCAAGCAACATAATCAGTTAGCGGGTAAAACGGTGCTGGAATGGACGCTAGAGCTATTTATTAGTGCAAATAAATTTAAATCGCTAAATGTTATTCATGCTCCAAATGATACTTATATTCCCAATTATAAATCTAAATATCCGCAAGTAAATTTTATTGCAGTTGGTGGTGCTAGTCGTGCCGAAAGTGTTTTAAATGGCTTAAAGGTGCTACAAACACTTAATCCTCCCCATGATTGGGTTTTAGTCCACGATGCCGCACGCTGCTGCTTGGATTGGGAAGATTTAAATAATTTAATTCAGCGTGTTTTAAATAGTGCCGCACCAATTGTAGGTGGTATTTTGGCTACGGTAGCCACGGATACGCTTAAATTAAGCCTAAATAATTCAGCTTTGATTGCCAAAACTTTAGATCGGCGGCAAATTTATTTAGCGCAAACTCCACAGATGTTTAAGTTGGCAGATTTAATCAATGCGTTAAATAGCGTGGATTTAAAGCAGGTTACGGATGAAGCGAGCGCGATGGAGTTAGCGGGTAAAACGGTGTGCTTAGTTGAAACTCAACACCCGAATTTTAAAATAACTTATCCGCATGAACTTAAATTAGCCGAATTTTTATTAAATAAACGTTTAGAGGAGTCACGCTGATGTTTAGAATTGGGCAAGGTTTTGATTTACATCGCTTAGTTGCTGGACGGAAATTAATCTTAGGTGGTATTGAAATTCCTTATGAGCAAGGATTAGCAGGGCATTCGGATGCCGATGTCTTGATTCATGCCATTATCGATGCGTTAATTGGTGCGGTTGCATTGGGGGATATTGGCAAGCTCTTTCCAGATAACGATAGTAAATTTAAAGACATTGACAGTAAGATTTTGTTGAAAAAAGTTTATCAACAAATTACTGAGCTTGGTTACCAGATTAATAATATTGATAGTACGATTATTTTGGAACAGCCTAAATTGCGTGATTATATTGATCTAATGCGTGCAAGTTTGGCGAAGGTCTTGGATTTACGGATTGATCAAATTAGCATCAAAGCTAAAACTAGTGAAAAAATTGGTGTAGTTGGACGTGGTGAGGCGGCGATTGCCGAAGCGGTAGTTTTATTAATTAAATAAAGCTTAATTCTTTCAAGTAACGTATTTATCTTAGAGTTATTGCAGTAATGCTGGTCTTTGTTAGATATTTAGTTGATTGATGATGAGACTTAAATTAAAGATGGAGAATGTAATGGATCAAAATGCGTTAAAAAAATTAGTTGGTGAGTATGCTTTGAAATACGTGAACGACGATGATATGATCGTTGGGGTTGGCACCGGTACGACGGTAAAATATTTTATTGATGCGCTAGCGACCATTAAGCACAAAATTCAAGGAGCGGTGTCAAGTTCAGAAGCTTCAACTGCTTTATTGAAATCTTATGGAATTCATGTCTATGATTTAAACAGTGTGGATAAATTAGATATCTATGTTGATGGTGCTGATGAGATCGATCATAATTTAAACATGACCAAAGGTGGCGGTGCCGCTCTAACTCGTGAAAAAATTATTGCAGCTGTGGCTAAGAAATTTATTTGTATCGCTGATGAGAGTAAATATGTTGGTGTATTAGGTGCTTTTCCGCTACCAGTTGAAGTAATTCCCATGGCACGTAGTTATGTTGCGCGCCAAATTGTCAAATTAGGTGGAACTCCAGTTTGGCGTGAAAATGTGCTTACCGATAATGGAAATTGGATTATTGATGTACATAATTTACAAATTTTGAATCCAGTGGAATTGGAACAAAAATTGAATAATATTGTTGGTGTGGTTACAAATGGTTTGTTTGCAGCCCGTGGCGCAAATGAGTT
>JAIETT010000157.1 GCA_019744945.1 Burkholderiales bacterium | reverse complement strand
AGTCTGAGTAAGGCTGGGCTACAGGTAAGCAATGTAAATGTAGATTTATCGGTGGATCAACTTGAGCCATTTTTGGGTAATTTGAGTAGCATGAGTTTATCAGGTAATGTTCATGTTGATGCGAGCAGTTTAACTTTGGGTAAAGCTAATTTAGGTACAGTTAATGTTAAACTTGAAGATGTCGGTTCGGGAATTTCTTCAGTGAATCCAATTGGCAGTTATACGCTCCAGATAAACTTAGCTAATTCAAGTATTGATGTAAATAGTAGCCCTGATTCGGTGATTGGCGTCACCGCCACTGGTAGCATGAATAGTTTGACATTGAATTCGACCGTGCAGGCGGATAAAAAAGAGAAACTTTTACAATTCATGACGATGATGGGATTACCGCAAGCAGATGGTTCTTATAAAATGAAGGTGTTTTAATGAATAATTTAGTCTATGGATTTCATAGTGTGAGTCCTTTAGTTTGGCAGTCGCCTGAGACTATTCAAATAATTTATTTGGATGGCAAGCGTCAAGATAAACGTACCCAGGATTTGCTGGATGCAGCTAATGATAAAAATGTTGCAATTGAATTAGTCGGTGCGGCTAAATTGGATAAGTTGTGCGGAAGCAATAAACATCAAGGTGTGGTGGCGGTTTTATTGGAAAAATTGAGCAAGAAAGATATTAGTCTTAAAGCAACACTTAAAGAATTGGCGGATAAGCCTAATTCTACTTTAATGATTTTAGATGGGATTACCGATCCGCATAATTTAGGTGCAATTATTCGCACCTGTGATTGCTTTGGTGTGGATGCAATTATTATTCCTAAGGATAATTCGGCCAATGTAAATGCAACGGTGGCGAAAGTTTCATCGGGTGCGATTAATAATGTACCAGTAATTGTGGTGAATAATTTGGCGTGTACGCTTGAAGAAATTAAAGAATTTGATTATTGGATTGCTGGCACGACGTTGGGCGAACGTTCGGTGAGTTTATTTGAATTTAAACCCGATAAACGGATGGCGTGGGTGATGGGTAGCGAGGGCGATGGCATTCGTCGCTTAGTGGCGGAAAATTGCGATTATTTAGTCAGTATCCCAATGTATGGCAATACACAATCTTTAAATGTTTCGGTTGCTGCGGGCGTGGTTTTATCATATGCTAAATATCATACGCAACGTAAACCTAAATAAACTCAGTGTAAAGTTATTACTAATAGAGCGCAAAATTCGCCGTGTTACTGCGGTAGAGCATAAATGAAAATAAATAGATGAGGTAAGAAAATGGATATTCAACAACAATTAGCCATTATTAAAAAAGGCGTTGATGAGTTATTATTAGAAAATGAATTAATTGAAAAACTTAAACAAAATCGTCCATTACGCGTAAAACTGGGATTTGATCCAACTGCACCTGATTTACATTTAGGTCATGCAGTGGTGCTAACTAAAATGCGCCAATTACAAGATCTTGGGCATCATATTATGTTCCTAGTTGGTGATTTCACTGGTATGATAGGGGATCCAACTGGTAAAAATGCGACACGTCCGCCATTAACTCATGAGCAAGTAAAACTTAATGCTGAAACGTATACTACGCAGGCGTTTAAAATTTTAGATCCTGAAAAAACTGAAATTTGTTTTAATTCAACCTGGTTAAGTGAACTAGGCGCGGCTGGAATGTTAAAGCTGGCAGCCAGTCAGACTGTTGCGCGGATGTTAGAACGTGATGATTTTTCTAAGCGTTTTAAAAATAATCAATCGATTTCAATTCATGAATTTATGTACCCGCTATTACAAGGCTATGATTCAGTTGCAATGCGTGCTGATATTGAATTAGGTGGCACCGATCAGAAATTTAATCTTCTGATGGGGCGTGAATTACAAAAAAGTCATGGTCAAGCAACTCAAGTCGTGATTACTTTGCCATTGCTAGTCGGTTTAGATGGTGTGAATAAAATGTCCAAATCATTGGGTAATTATATCGGGATTGCTGAATCTGCTACTGAGATTTTTGGTAAAGTAATGAGTATTTCCGATGATCTCATGTGGACTTATTTTGATTTAGTGTCATTGAAAACTCCTGAAGAGATTGCTGAATTAAAACAAGCGGTGAGCAATGGTGAAAATCCGCGCAATGTTAAAGTTCAATTGGCAATGGAATTAGTTACCCGTTTTCATAATTTAACTGAAGCGGAGAAAGCTCTGGCTGATTTTGAAACTAAATTTAAGCGTAATGAGATTCCTGATGATTTAGTGCTGCAAGAAGTCCAACTGGCTACGGATAATATTGGTCTGGGTGTGTTGTTGAAACAAGCTGGATTAGTTGCCTCAACCAGCGAAGGATCACGCATGATCGAGCAAGGTGGCGTTAAAATTGATGGTGAAAAAATTAGCGATAAAAATCATTTGTTAAGTAAAGGTGCGGTGTTTGTCGTGCAAGTTGGTAAGCGTAAATTTGCTAAACTAATCCTAAGTTAATCTCAATTTTATATCTCTAATGAAGCTGTCGCTCCAAAAGCCATAAGTTTATGTTACAATAAATTTTTGGCTTTTTGGTATATGTGGGTCTAGTTTTAGGTAAAATGCTCCTGTAATTTAGGCTGGAGCTAGCTTTTAGTCTAAACTTTTCTCTGGTTTTATTACCTGATAGTTCGTGCAAATTAATTATTTAAGGTTGTTTATTGATTTAGCTTGATTTTTTAGAGTTACTTCTGCTATAATCATGGGCTTGTGTCATTTTGACATAAGTTATTTTAACCTTTCTCCACGCCAAAGCATGGGTGGGAGATGTTTTTAAGCCGTAAGGAGTTTACATGCGTCATTACGAAATTATTTTCCTTGTTCATCCAGATCAAAGTGAACAAGTTGTAAATATGGTTGACCGTTACAAAAAAATTATCGCTGATAATGGCGGTAAAATTGTTCGTCTAGAAGACTGGGGTCGTCGTCATTTAGCTTATCCAATCCAAAAATTAGCTAAAGCACATTATGTATGTATGAATGTTGAATGTGGTAATGCAGTTCTTGATGAACTAAATCACGCATTTAAATTTAATGATGCCATTTTACGTAGTTCAATTATCGCAAGAAAAACTGCAGATGTTGAACCTTCAATTTTCATGAGAGATGAAAAAAGTCGATCATTAATCTAATCAATGCACGAAGAAAATGAGGTCTGTTTAACTGGTATAATTAGCAAAATTTACCCAGCAGTAGTAACTCCAGCAGGTGTTAGTGTTGCAAGATTAGTCTTAGAACATAATTCTGAGCAGGTTGAGGGTGGAATTAAGCGTCGAGTTAAATGCAAAATTTATTGTGTTTACGTCGCTGGCAAAATTTTAGCCGAGTGGTTAAACTGTCGCATTAGTGTAGTTGGATTTTTGAGCATAAATTCGCAAAAAGAAATAGTTTTACATATTACCAAAATAAAAAATTTGGATTAAAGGAATATACAATGTCACGTCAAATTTTAAGAAAGAAAAAATTCTGCCGCTTTACAGTAGAAGGTTATACTGAAATCGATTATAAAGATGCAGAATTATTAAAAAATTACATTTCTGAAACTGGGAAAATTATCCCATCTCGGATTACTGGTACTTCAGCTAAATTCCAACGGATGTTATCTGTAGCAATTAAACGCGCGCGCTTTTTGGCTTTAATTCCATTCTGCGACCAACACTAATTAGAGTAAAGGATTAATCATTATGAAAATTATTTTATTAGAACGCGTGGCTAATTTGGGTGGCTTGGGTGATATCGTTGAAGTTAAAAGCGGTTATGCGCGTAACTTCTTAGTTCCTCAAGGTAAAGCTCGTCGTGCAACTGCAGAAAATTTAAAAGCTTTTGAATTACGTCGTGCTGAATATGAATTAAATCAAGCTGATATCTTGGGTAATGCTCAAGCTCGTCACGCACGTATCGATGGCGTTGTATTTACAATCAAAGCTAAATCTGGTGTTGATGGTAAATTATTCGGTTCAGTTACATCTATGGATATTGCTGAAGCGATTGTAGCTACAGGCGTTGAAGTTAAACGTTCTGAAATTGCTATGCCACATGGCCCGTTAAAAACTATTGGTGAATTTGAAATCGATGTATTGTTACATCATGATGTTCATTCTAAAGTTAAAGTGAACGTGGTTTCAGCTGCAGCATAAATATCTGTATATGAATCTAAAAGCACCGATTAATCGGTGCTTTTTTATGCTAAAAATTAAAGTTGATTTGTATGGATTTGAGGTATTTATGTCTAAAGTAGTATTGTTTTTAAGTATTTTGTATTGAATTTATTGCTTTTGCTATGGTACAATCTGACAAGTATTAAAGTTTTACAACTATTCTGAGGATTAATAAGTTATGAAGAAAAATATTATAAAGTTACTATGTGTAACATTGGCAACGCCGCTGATTTTAAGCATGACGGGTTGTGCTAATGCTGTGTTGGTAGCAACTGATCCACGTTCTGTTTCAACGGTGACTAGCGATCAATATATAACTCAGAGTTTAGGTGTTAAGTATATGAGTGATGAGTTTGAAAGCGATCATGTGAAAGCTACAGTTTATAATCATCGAGTTTTATTAACAGGTCAAGTTGTGAATGACAAACAGCGTAATAAAGCTCTTGCTGAAGTGAAAGAATTTGATAGTATTCAAAAAATCTATGATTACTTGGTAGTGTCACCGAAATATATTTCAACTTCAAGTGAAGATACTTATATTACTGGACAGGTGAAAATGAAGTTAATTGGCGCTGGAAATGTTAATAGTAATGACGGTAAAATTGTGACAGATCATGGTGTAGTTTATATTCTTGGAATTATTAAAAAATCTCAGTTGGAAAATATGCTAAATGAGGCTAAGAGCGTTGAAGG
>JAIETT010000031.1 GCA_019744945.1 Burkholderiales bacterium | reverse complement strand
ACAAACGCAGTGGTAATTTATCTGATGCAAGTGGCTTTAGTTTTTACCCAGGTAAAAATCTTGGTGCAATTGGTGATGGTGGTGCAGTTACAACCAATGATGATCAACTTGATTATACCATTCGAGCCTTAGCTAATTATGGTAGCGAAGTAAAATACAAAAATATGTATAAAGGCATTAACAGTCGTTTAGATGAATTACAGGCAGCAATCTTGGATGTTAAACTAGCTAAACTTGATGAAGATACTGAAAAACGCCGAGTTATTGCCAGGATGTATCGTGAGCAAATCACTAACCCAAAAGTAATCCTACCTCAAGTTGAACTTAGTGAAAATAGTCATGTTTGGCATGTGTTTGTAGTGAGAACCGAAAAGCGCGATGAGTTTCAAAAATATCTAGCTGAAAATGGTATTGGTACTGTGATACACTATCCAACCCCGCCACATAAACAAGAAGCTTATCAAGAACTAAATCATCTAAACCTACCGATTAGTGAACAAATCCATCGAGAAATTATCAGTTTACCAATTAGTCCAGTGCAAACGCTTGAGCAGACACAATACGTAATTGATTTTGTAAATAAGTATTAAATAAAAGATGAAATTAGCTTCAACTGTTTCTTGGTCAGCACTTGCGACACTAATTCGCTTAGCGAATGGCTTTGTCTCAATGAAGATTGTCGCATTATTGGTGGGTCCACTTGGTATCGCTCTGATTGGTCAATTTGGTAATTTTAATAGTATAGTAATGGTTTTAGCCTTAGGTGGTATTTCAACTGGTATAATTAAATATACCGCTCAATATAAAGATAACCCAAAAGAATTATATAAAATTTGGCATACGGTTACGTGGGTTTCAGTGATATTGAGTATTCCAGTCATAATTGTATTACTAGTATTTCATAATTGGTTGGCACAAGAATTTCTTCATGATGTGAAATACGGTAGCATCTTAGTTGTTTTTGCATTTAGCTTGGGTTTTTATGTTGCGAATAGCCTATTTTTAAATATACTAAACGGTTTACATGAAATTAAGCGCTTTAATTTACTGAATACCATAAATAGTACACTTGGATTATTAATTACAATAGCGTTAGTTTATCAATATAAAGTTTATGGTGCTTTATTGGCAATGGTAACCAGTCAATCAATTACGTTTTTTATTATAATTTTTTTTGTACGTAAACAAGCATGGTTTAAGTTGAGTAATTTTTTTGGTAAATTTGATAGATTTTATTTTAAAAAATTATTAGGATTTACAGCTATGTCGTTAACTTCTATGTGTGTTATACCAACTTCACAGATGTTTGTACGTGGGTATTTGGCTAGTCATACTTCATGGGGTATAGCGGGATGCTGGCAAGGCATGCAAAAAATATCTGATGCTTATTTAATGATAGTTTATACTGCACTTGGCACTTATTTTTTACCTAAATTAGCCAATGTGCAAAGTGAAGATCAAATCAGCAAAGAAATTAGCAATGGTTATAAAATTATTATGCCATTTGTGATTGCTTCCGCGGTAGTTATCTATTTTTGTCGAGACGTTGTGATTCAGGTTTTATTTGCAAAATCGTTTGGTGCTATGCGTGATATGTTTTTTTGGCAATTGATTGGTGATTGCTTTAAATTGGCTAGTTGGATTTTAGCTTATTTGATGTTGGCGAAAGCTAAAACTAAATTATTTATGATAACCGAAATTATTTTTGGAATTAGCTTTCCGTTGTTGAGCTATTTATTTATAAATTTGGCTGGAGCTGATGGTGCTGTTATGGCGTTTGCTTTAAATTATATGATTTATTTTGTATTGTTTGTTGTGTTGTATAAAAAAGGATATTTGTTTTGATTGAAAATAATTTGCCATTAGTCACAGTAATTGTTCCTTGTTACAACCACGAAAAGTATGTTGAAACTTGTCTTGATAGTATTTTTAGACAAACGTATCAAAATATTGAAGTTATTGTTATTGATGATTGCTCCTCAGACAATAGCGCCGAAGTAATAAAAAAATTGCAGACAAAATATGATTTTAAATTTATTGAGCATCAAGAGAATTGGGGACTGACTAAGACATTAAATGATGTAATTTATAATCATACAAATGGTAAATATATCAAGGTGATAGCTAGTGATGATTATCTTACAGATGATTGCGTTGAAGTATTGACAACTGAAATCGAAAGATTGGGTAATGAGTATGCGTTTGTGTACGCTCAAGTTAGGCATTTTATTGAGAAAAATGGAGTTATTGACCTTCAAGAATATGTAGGGAATAGCTGCACAGTAGTAGAGCTATTTGAAAGAGAGGAAAATTATATTCCCGCTATGAGTGTTCTCTTTGATAAAAATAAGTTTATTTATCTAGGTGGATTTGATGATTGTTATATTGAAGACTATTACATGTGGTTAACTTTTGCAACAAAATATAAATTTCAGTTTGTTAAGCATTGTGTAGCTTTCTATAGGCAAGGACTTGTTTCAGCAATGCACTTTAACCATGTTAGAATGTTTAGTGGTTTGAACTATATTCAATCAAAAGTGTTTATACAGAACAATGGGGTGTTTGGTGTTGATAGTTATTTTCAACAGATTGCTAAAAATTATTATTATTATAATATACAACAGATTTATAAACAATTAAAAGATAAAAATAGATTATGCGCATTAAAAAAATATTTTAAAATGTTACCTTTAATGATTTATCGCGGTGATTCATCGATAGTTAAATTTTGGGTAAAATTAATATTAGGTGACGTTGGTATCGGTAAGTTAAAATTACTAAAGAGTAAATTTTCAAGGTAAAGGTTCCTACTTGTAGAGTTTAAATTGATCTTCTTATATGGTTTCTGTTTGAAGATAGATTAGTGATTCTTATACTTTTGCCGTGTTTAATCTAAATAAAAAATGTTGGAAAATATAAATAATGAACAATGCTGAAAAATTACAGTTCCCAATTGTAATGGTTACATATAATCCTTCCCATGATTTTTTTGAACAATATACAAGAATGATGGGTTATCAGTTTATTATCGTCGATAATTCTGAAGTTGTTAATAATAATTTATTTAAACAAATTGCTAGCTTTAGTAATGTGATTATAATTCATAATTATCAAAATGTGGGCATTGCTAAGGCATTGAATATTGGTTGTCAATGCGCTTGTGATTTGGGTTATAAATATGTGTTAACCATGGATCAAGATAGTATATTGACTGAAACTATCATCAGTGAATTAAAATCATTTATTGCCCAAAGAGAAGATTATGCAACAATAGCAATTGTTTCTCCGCTACATATTATGCAATATGGTGTTAAAAATCGAGTTAATTTATTAGATGACATTACTTATGGTATTAATACTATGACTTCAGGTAATTTGCTAAATTTATCGATTTGGCAAAAAATAAGCGGTTTTACTGAGTCTCTGTTTATTGATATGGTTGATGTTGATTATTATTGTCGATCAATGATTGCTGGATATAAAGTCATTACGTTGAATCAAGTAACGATGCAACATAGTCTGGGTGACATGCAAGTAATAAATTTTGGTAAATTCAAATTAAAGGTCTTTAATCATAGCCAGTTAAGAAAATACTACCAAATAAGAAATTCATTATACATATTAAAAAATTATAGTTGTTATGATTTTGGTGTGAAAGGGTTATTATTGAGATTTCTTTTCCACTCTTGTATTGGTGTTCTATTTGAACAATTTAAAATTAATAAAATAAAAATGATAGTTTTGGGGTTTATTGATTTTTGTAAAAACAAATATGGCAAATATGAATAAAATGATTTCAGTCGCTATGGCTACTTACAATGGTGAAAAATATCTTACTGAACAATTAGATAGTATCTTAACGCAAACGTATCCTATTCATGAAATTGTAATTGTCGATGACGGGTCAAATGATCAAACTTGTGCAATTGTTGAGTCTTATTCTGTTAAACATCAACAGATAAAATTATTTCGTAATTTAGTAAATCAAGGCGTTACTAAATCATTTCTTCGTGCGTTGCAAAACACAAATGGTGAGTATATAGCGTTTTGCGACCAAGATGATGTTTGGTTACCAAACAAACTAGAGCGTTTAATTGCCGAAATTGGTGATAGCTTGTTAATTCATTGTGACGCACAATTAGTTGATGAAAATCTAGTACTTATTAATGACTCATATTTTTCAGCTACCAAGGATGCAACGTTACATACCTTTGAAGATTATTTGATTAGCAATAATGTAACTGGTTGCTGTAGCATGATTCATCGTGAGTTATTTGATGTCTCGTTTCCTAATTACTTTTACGTGCATGATCATTACTTTGCTTTAGTTGCTGCTTTTTATCAACGTATAAAATATTTACCTGAGGCTTTGGTTTTGTATCGTCAACATGGCACAAATGTTATTGGTGGTGCTCGAGGTGGGTTTGAAGTTTTTTTAAATGAGTGTCATAAAAAATCACTAAGTTATAATAGTTTATTATCTATAGGATTTTTGTCTAAGCAACAGACGACGATTAAATTAATGCGAGATTATCGAGCAGCTCTTGCCACAGGTAAATGGTTTGGAATAGGCAATCTGTTTAATTTACTACGGTTTCCGCGTGGAATAAAATTAGCTGTTTTTTATGTGTTGCTTGGTAGGTTATTTGGATATAATATGTCGAGGTGGTTTTATTCTAAAATTTATAAGGTAAAGATGTAATGAATATTGGTGTTTTTATCCCTACCTATAATGCTACTCGCGATTTAAGGTATTTTAAGCGTAATCTTGAAATTCTACAACAATTACCAGATAATTATCAGGTGTTATTCATTGACTCATCTTCACGAGATAATACCGTTGATTTGATTCATCAGGCTAATTTT
>JAIETT010000040.1 GCA_019744945.1 Burkholderiales bacterium | reverse complement strand
ACGACGTGGAATGAAAATATGCAAGATCGTGGGTATACCTACGCTCAACAAAAGATGATCGCACAGTTTAATTGTACGGGTGATTGGGCGTTCTATCTTGAGGGTGATGAGGTTATTCATGAGCAAGATTATGCGACTATTCGTGCGTCAATGGAAAAACATCTTGATGATAAAGCAGTTGAAGCGCTAGTTTTTGATTATTATCATTTTTACGGCTCACCAAGCACATATGCCTACTCGCCACGCTGGTATCGGCGTGCCCCGCGAATTATTCGTAATACGGTGCGTTCATGGGCTCCAGATGGCTTATTTTGGCTGATTATGAATGAAAACAAGCAGGGGCGCTATCCTAATGCAGCTTTAGTGAGTTGTCATCTCTATCATTATGGACATGTGCGTTCAGTTGCTAAAATGAATGAGAAGCAAAAGCGCGTAGAGCGTTATTGGGGTAAAACGCCAAAAGAATTTCTTGGTTACGGTGATATCGATCCACAAAGCATTCGTCAATTTACCAACTCCCATCCTGTAATTCTTCAGCATTGGCTTAGTCATGATGCAGAACAGCAATTTATTGCAAACCCAGATTATCAACTTTCAAAACGCGATAAAAAACATCGCTTAGTCAGTAAGCTTGAAAAAATGTTGGGAGGTAAAGATTTTACAAAAAAACATTATAAGTTAGTAAGGAAATAACTGTTGAAGCAATTATTGAATAAATATAATTTTTTTGTAGCTGTGCTAATCGGTGGTTCAATTCCTTTATCTACATCAGTAGAAAATTTAACATTGGTATTGGTTCCTTTGGCTGTTTTTTTTACAGCTTCAATGCGTAAGAATTTAGTTAATGCTTTACAATTTTGGACGGTTCGTCTTTCACTTCTCACCTATCTGGTTTTTATGTTTGGAGTTATTTGGTCTAGTGCACCACTTCATGATGTTAGTCATATGTTAGTGAAAATGATTACCATGTTAGTCTTGCCATTTGCTGTGTGTTTTTATCAAGATGAACGGCTTCGCAAAATTTCCTTATGGATGTTTTTTTGTGTTACCACGATTTCATTAATTTTATCTTATGTGGCTTGGTTGTTTAATCATCCTATTTTACATGGTGCAAGATATTATGTTTCTAATGGTGCTGGGGCTGGTGCAGATAATTGGTGTCCATTTAGGGCGCACGCATACCATTGCTATTTTATTGGGTTAACAATGTGTATGTTAATCTATAAACTACTTAATAAACAAGTATCTGATTTAAAATTGAAAGTATTAGCCGTTGTTTACATTGTCTTAGGTGGTTTTAATATTTTTTATATGGTTTCAAGTAGAACTGGTCAATTATCCTTTATTATGATGATTTTTGTTTTACTTATAACATGGCAGTTTAAAAGAGGTATCTTAATTTTTGTAGGTTGTATTCTATTGGCATTGCCAGCCGTTTACTTAACTTCAAATGCAGTGCAAAGTAAAATTAAGCAAGCACGAATGGATTTAATTCATCATCAAGAGGGTGTCAATCAAGGTAATTCAATTGGGCTTAGACTAACGTTTCATAAATATGCAAAATTGCTTATTAGTGAGAAACCTATTTTAGGGCATGGAACTGGCAGTTATTCATCAGAATATGCGCGAGTTGCGGTTCATGATACGATAAATACAGATGGTAATCCTCATAGTGATTATTTGTGGTTTGGCGTTGAACTTGGCTATGTTGGAATGGGGTTATTAATTATGATATTTTCAGCATTAGCTTACGATTCTTATTTTTTACAAAATAAATCTAAAACCTTTGGATGGATTATAGCGGTGACCTATTTAATTATCTGTACACAAAATTCATTTTATACTGATAGCGTTACGGGGATTGCATTTTTATATTTCGTTGCTTTGATTTTTTCATCTGATAAATTACTTAAATTAAGGATTTAGTTATGATAAGTATTATTACTGCAGTTTATAATCAGCTTGCGATGAATCAAATATTTTTTGAAAATTTATCTAAGTTCACTAAAAATAAATTTGAATTGATTGTAATTGATAATGGTTCTAGCGATGGAAGTGCTGAGTTTTTTGAATCAGTGGGTGTAACCGTAATTCGAAATGGCGCGAATTATTCTTATCCTTATTGTCAAAATCAAGGAATTGCTTTGGCCAAACATGATTGGTTGTGTTTTCTTAATAATGATATTATTGTTTCACCTAATTGGGATGAACACATTATTACAAATATGCTGTTAAATAAACTTGAGGTTGCATCGGTTTGTGGTGTTGAACATTTGGAAAATCGACAAGAGACTCGTAAGCTACGTCGCCGTTGGAATAGAGTTAAAGGTGTACTTTCAATTTTTGGGCAATCAAAGCTCATTTTGAATTTAATGCATAAGCTAATGTATCCTAATTGGAGTGAATTTACAAATAATCGCTATATTAGATTTAAAGGACAAATAAAAGCTGGATTTGTGGGTAATACGGTTGTGATGAATCGTTCCGCTTTATCTAAAATAGGTCTATGGGATGATAGAATTCAAGCGGCTGACTTTGATTTGTATTTAAGAACTATTGAACGCTACACCTCACACGGAGATTTAAGACCGATGCATATTTGTCTCGATACATTTATTCATCATTACATCCGATTAACGGCAAAGGTTAACTATCCTCCGTTTGCGGATAAGGCTAATTTAATCACTCTTCAAGATAAGTGGTCGCCAGAAATGTTGGCTAATCTTAAGCTAATGAATGAATAGGTCACATCTTATATGTTCATGATCTGTGGGTGATTTATTCATTATGTAAGGCATCTGACATCTAAATCAAGTTATAATAAATAATGTGTCGATTATGAAGAGCGAGGAATGTTAAATAAACTTAGTTTAGTTATTATTAGTCAAAATGAAGAAGCCGCATTGGAGCAATGCTTGCAGTCGTGTGTGTCATTAGTTGATGAGATTGTCATTATTGATAGTGGCAGTACTGATGGTACGCAGGCAATTGCGTTAAAGTACAAAGCTCACTTTATTCATCAAGATTGGCTTGGCTTTGGTGCGCAAAAAAACTATGCAGTAACACTTGCTAAGCATGATTGGGTATTATGTCTGGATGCAGATGAATATTTAACTACTGAATTAGCCATAGAAATTAGTCAAGAATTAGACAATCCGCGCGCAAAGGCTTATCAATTAATTCGCTGTAATAAATTTCTTGGCAAATTTTTGCGTCATGGGGCTGGCTATCCAGATTGCTCCATTCGCTTGTTTAATCGTCAAGCTGCAAATTGGTCAAATGATTTGGTGCATGAAAAAGTTGAAGTTGTGAGCGATTGTGCTGTTGCTACATTAAAGCATGATTATCTGCATAATAGTGGCGAAGATTTTATGAAATATTTGCACAAGCAAGATCGTTATACAACCACGCAGGCATTAAGGATGCTGGAATTGAATAAATCCGTCAAATTAAGCAAGTTATTTTTTTCTCCGTTTATACATTTTATCAAATATTACGTGATAAAGCGTGGTTTTATGGACGGTGTGCCTGGTTTTATTCATATTGTTTTAGGTTCGATTAACTCATTTCAGAAATATGCCAAGCTTTACGCGTTATGTCAGCAAAAGAGTCAGTGATGCATTTTAATCACCTAGTATCTTGGTTGTACTAATTTAGCAGAAAACTATGCATTTTAAGTATTCAGAAAAATTTTAGTAATATACATTAAATAATCCTTCATGTAAATAATGGTTCTGATAGCACATTAGTAGAATGGATTAAAATTTAATAATTTAGTTAGCTCTTAGTGTCGTGAGTATTGACATACTAGGCAATGGTTTGTCCATGGAGATCAAATGCAAGAAATTAGTTTCTGCTCTGCAGCAAGAGAGCTGGTTGTGAAAAATAATAAACGGCATGATTTCTCAAAAATTGGTATGACAATCTATTTTTCTATCGTAAAATTTTATGTTTTGGTGTTGCAGTCGATGGGCGTGAGTTAAAATTTAGTAAAGGCTTTAGTTGTTATTTAGCTAAGTGGAAAGCCAAGCGAGTTACGAATAATTAAGATAAATATGTATTTTATTAAAATGGGGTTTATTAATTGTTAAAAATAACTAGCAGTATAGTCTTCTTGATTTTGCAACTAATTGGAGTAAACTTAGTTTTTGCCCAAAATAATGTTGAGGGGTTTTATACTGGAATAGGAACTGGTCTTAATATTACAGCGAACAGTAATTTGATTAAAACCTATGGAGCAGCGCAAGACGTTCATGGGGTTAGTAATATGGGTAATCTTACGGCATATTCATTGCCGATATTTATTGATGGCGGTTATCGTTTTAATCCTTACTTATCGGCAGAATTTAGTTATAGTTATAGTGGTAATCAGCAATATACTGGACCTGTTGGCGTGAATGGAGATAATGCACTTTTCTGGGGGTCGCAAAATATGTTTGGTATTTCGGCTCTTGGTTATCTACCATTGACAACTAATTTTTACTTAAAAGGTCGCTTGGGTTTGGCGTATGCCATGGCTACGATGACGACGTACATTGGTGATCCCGGGACTAAAATGATGACTTCAGAAATTGGTGCGGGATTGCAGTATTTTATGTCACAGCACCTTTCACTTGATTTTGATTATATTAATTATGGTTTGCTAATGCCAATGCAATTAAACTACAAACCACCAGTGGGAGGAGCACCTAATTTGGGGGTGATTGATACGATTAATAATAATCAATTATTTGTGAGTCTGACAGTTCACTACTAAGTATTAAGTTTGAAATTAGTTTTATTAAGCTCTTTGTGAAAAAGACTCACGTGTGGTTTGGTAATTATGCTATAATCTATACCTCAAAATGGTGGATAGTTAGGTTCCTCAAGATCTCGTTTATCGAGCACCTCCTAT
>JAIETT010000260.1 GCA_019744945.1 Burkholderiales bacterium | reverse complement strand
AGTTTAATATTAAAAATTCCAGCAGCTAGATTTACTAACCAAAAAGGAACGACTGGCAAAAATCTTAAACTTAACAAATAGAAAAACGCATTTTGCTGTAAATTGGTTTCCATAAATTTAACTTTACTTCCGATTTTCGCCGCGACTGACTCACCAAAAGCAAGTTGTACTGCGATTACTAATAACGTTGCACCTATGGTTGCCGAACTAACCACCAACAAGGTACCAAGAAGCGTGCCAAATAAAAATCCTCCCAATAACGAGACAAATAAGGCTCCAGGAATTGAGGTCGCCACCACAACAATATAGAATAAGCAGAATACCACTATTGAGATAGCAAAATTATTCTCAACGTAGTGAGCTAGTTGCTGATGATATTCTTGTAATGCAGCAAAACTTAAATAATGAAGAATATTTAATTTAATCGCGAATATTATTACACCAGCAATTATAATTAAGGGAATGGCACGAGTAAATTTTTTCATCTATAGTTACTTTCCATTTAATTTAAATTTTGTCACCGATATTCCTTTATAAACTAAATTCATCAAATTATGATATTAGCGCTTATGCCTACGTTCTAAGTGTTTAAATGGCATCTTTACCATTGCCAACAAATTCTGCGTTTCATTAGCTTCACGGACATAATTTAGACCAATAATCATTTTTTGCTGACCAAGTTTGGGTTGTGCTTGATAAGTTTTGCACAAACGATCCCACCACGGTAAATTAAAACCGAAGTTAGAGTTTAACTCTGTCCACACCACCGAATGATGAACGCGGTGCATATCTGGTGTCACTACCACCAAACGTAAAAATTCATCTACTCTGCGCGGTAAGCGAATATTGCCATGATTAAACATGGCGGTTGCGTTTAATAAAATTTCAAAGATTATTACCGCAACCACAGGAACTCCCAAGGCTAGAACTATCGTAAATTTAATTAACAGCGACAAAACAATTTCGAGCGGGTGAAAACGTGCGCCAGTAGTCACATCATAATCAAGATCCGCATGATGAACTTGATGAAGCTTCCACAAAATTTTCACCTTATGAAATAACACGTGCTGCAAATAGATCGCAAAGTCTAGCAAGATCACCGACGCAATGATCACCCACCACCCAGATAACTGCCAATAATTAAATAAACCAATCCCATGTTCATGAGCCAATAGAGCTATGCCACTGGCAGCCAACGGAAAAATCAAGCGTAGCAACAGTGTATTTAAAAACACCAAGCTCAGATTGTTTACCCAGCGATAAGTTTTACTAATGCTTAATTTACGCTGTGGCGCGATTATTTCCCACAACGCAACTAAAATTAAGATTACGCTAAAAAAGCATAATCGCAAACTGCTTTCATGGATTAATATATAATTATTCATAGCCTCAAATCCTAGCAAAAGTTACTCTTGTTTATTTGAATCGCTTTATTTTAGGCTTATCAACACTACAACCATTGCAAATTGATGCTCCAGTTTTTCGTTTAATGCGCAAAATTAATCTACTAATCCATAGCAGCGCACCGACCACAATTAAGACCACGATGATAAAATCTAACGTTTGCATATGTTTTGCCTTAATATAATTGATACCTTCATTAGTTTACCACTTGTCTATGTTTAACTTAATGTTGAATTAAAGAATTTGAGCAACATAATAAAGATTAAGAGAATTAATTAGCTCATGATTTAAATACCCCAGCTACGATGTGCAAATATGACATCGACTTGAGTATCAAATAAGTGATTACTATAATTACTAATCGTTTTTATTGCAATGGCTAAGATTATATCCAAAATATTTTTTTCAGTATAACCAACTGCTAAAAAATGTCCTACCTCAGTAATCGAGGGATGACCACGGCTAGACAGCATAACTTTAACAAAATTATTTAAGATAGCTAATTTAGCATCTGGAATTACGGATCCATTCCGAATTGCATCTGTAACTTCTGGTGGAACTTTAGAAAAATTATCCGCCACTACACTATGAGCTGCCATACAGTAATGGCATTCATTTTCACGGCTAATAGTTAGAAATATAACTTCTTGCTCTGCTGACGTAAAGCTTGAAGTCTGGCGAAATTTATTATATCCATCTAAATAAATATCAAGCAACTCTGGAGAATTTGCCATATTTTGATACATGTTAGGAACAAACCCCAATTGTTTTTTAGCTTTGTTAAGTACGTCCAATGCAGCATTTTCTGCCGTTTCAAGCGTAATTGCGGGTAATTTAATTTGGTAATTTGCGTTCATATTATAACCTTTTATAAAATTTTGAATGTGCTGAGCAAGACTACATGATTAAAATTTACAATAGCTTCAGTGGTAAGACTCTTTCTAACAAGCAACTAGTAAATTCTTAGTGTTTGAAATTTTTTAAATATATTTAGAAATTAGGTAAGAACAATTTGTCATCTGAGCTATCAAATTACTATTTTAAATCTGCATTTCAAATGAGTGTTTGAATTGTACTGTACTCACATCTTTAATGTCAACTATTTTTTATCAATCTGTACTCTAAATGCTGTAAAATACAGTAATAAATTAAATTTGCTAACCTAGATGAAACGAGAAAAATGAGTAAAGTACGACAAAAAATTCTGAAAGCTGGAATTAAATTCTTCGGTGATATTCCTTATGATAAAGTATCCGTTGAAGATATTACTAACTTAGCGCAAGTGAACATTTCATCTGTATCATATTATTTTGGTGGTAAAGAGAATTTATATAAAGAAGTAATCAATAGTTTGAATCAAGCGGTAATAGATCAATTGTCTAAAATTGATGTGAGTTCACTCGCTTCTGCTAATTTGCACGATGCCCGTCTATTAGTTACTCAGGTAATGGATGAATTGCATTATCTATGTGTATCAAGCGATGGGCGTAGTAGAGTGAACATATTTTTACGTGAAATTACTTCAATTGGAAATGATGAGTGTAAGAATTTATTTAGTCGCCACGTGGAATTTTCCTATAATTTCCCTAAATCAGCGTTAATTATTTATTATAAAAAACTTGGTGCAAATATTGATGCGCTAGAATTTCGTTTAACGGTATTTTTCAGTGTTCTCAAAGATCTTGCCACTAATCCGCAAAAGCCCACCCAGATAAAAAATATCTATAATGACGACACCTATGCAAACTTAGTAAATTTTATGTTTGAAGTTAATCAATGACACAGCGTTATAATACCTTATATTGACCATTAATTAGACCTTCTTAAAAAGACGTGTATTATAAATCTTTAGATACCTCTATAACTTAACTATTGCAAATACTACGCTGACGCAGCACAAAATCATCAATTAATTGATTAGCGATCGAGTATTTTGAGGATGGGCGGCCAGGGAGTTCATCTGCAGCATAAAACCCCGCTGCACGCATTTCATCTGCATCTAAAACGATTTCACCACCCGCATATTCTGCGGTAAATGCGAGCATTAATGAATTGGGGAACGGCCAATATTGCGAGCCAAAATAACGAATATTTTTAATTTGAATGCCGACCTCTTCCAAAACTTCGCGCGCCACGGTTTGCTCAACATTCTCACCAACTTCACAAAATCCAGCTAGCACGCTCCACACATCCGCAGCAAAGTGTTTAGCTTGCGCCAGCAAAATTTTATCCCCACGTGTCACCGCTACTATCATCGCTGGGCTAATTTGTGGGTAAATTTCACGTTGACACTGCGCACAATACAACCATTTGCCAGTTGGAGCAAGCATGGTTTGGCTCCCACACTGTGTGCAATAATTATTTGTCCGCTGATAATGCAGCATTTGTTGCGCAAAAACCACCCGCTCAACTAATTTAGTTTCAAGCAGATTCACCACTTGACGTAAATTAACTAACACCAGCGCCGCATTCAATGCCACTTGTTCGGGATTAATTAACTGCGCCACCACGGCGGTATCAGCCAGCACAATTTTACTAAGCTGCAAATCCAACTCGCTCAGGTGTGTCGCATTTGGCAAAGCCCACGTGCTCGAGGTTTTAACTAACAGCAAGCTTTGCTCATGAAAAATTAAGTGCATCGTTTATGGACGCAATAAATCGTTAATTGAGGTTTTACTCCGTGTTTTAGCATCAACACGCTTCACAATAATTGCCGCATAAGTTGAATGACTACCATCCGCACTTGGCAAACTACCTGAGACAACTACCGAATAAGCAGGCACACGACCATAATGAATTTCGCCAGTTGAGCGATCATAAATTCGCGTCGATTGACCAATAAATACGCCCATGCTAATCACGCTACCCTCTTCAACGATAACCCCTTCGACCACTTCAGAGCGCGCACCAACAAAGCAATTATCTTCAATAATCGTTGGATTAGCTTGCAATGGCTCTAATACGCCACCAATCCCAACGCCACCCGATAAATGTACATTCTTACCAATTTGCGCACATGAACCAACGGTTACCCACGTATCCACCATCGTCGCTTCATCAACATATGCACCAATATTAATATAACTTGGCATCAAAATTGCATTTTTAGCCACATATGAGCCTTTGCGCGCTAACGCTCCAGGTACGGCACGAAAGCCACCCGCTACAAAATCGACTTCAGAATAATCAGCAAATTTCATTGGAACTTTATCATAGAATTTAGTAAAGCCAGCTTCGACCACTTGGTTTTGGTTTAAGCGAAAAGATAATAACACTGCTTTTTTCAACCATTGATGAGTAACCCACTCACCATTAATTTTTTCTGCCACGCGAAGTTTACCGCCATCGAGCAAATTAATTGCTTCATCAACCGCTTGGCGTAAAATTAGATCTTGTAAATTTAATTCAGGTAATTTGGCAAATGCCGCTTCAATAACTTGTTGTAATTGTTCCATTCTGAGCTCCATAAAAATTAGTGCCTAATTATACAATATTTA
>JAIETT010000025.1 GCA_019744945.1 Burkholderiales bacterium | reverse complement strand
GCTGAATTGAAGTTACCCATCTCCGTTAAATTCGTGTTTCCGAATGCGTCAGTTATTCCTGTTACGATTAACAATGGCTTAAAGATGCGCGCTTGGTATGATATTTTAGATTTTGGCGATTTGCATCGTGAAGTCGATACGCGTGGTGTCTTACAAAATGTAGCTAAAATTAATTTTTTAATTGAAGAATTAATTGCAGAAGGGTTTAAACCCGAGCAGATTATTATGGCTGGATTTTCACAAGGTGGTGTGATTGCTTATTATACGGCCCTAGCCAGTGAGCATGCGTTAGCTGGGTTGTTAGTTATGTCGAGCTATTTGCCTGATATTTCGCTACTGGATGTGGTAAAAATGCAACACAAGAAAACTCTACCGATTCTAGTTTGTCATGGCACTCAAGACCAGATTGTTAATATTGATTATGGACGTCGTGCCGTACAGCATTTGCAGGATTTTGGGGTTAATTATCAATGGTTAGAATATCCGATGCCACACAGTGTTTGTGCCGAACAGGTTAAAGATATAAGTAAGTGGATGACGCAAATATTTGTGAAGTAATATTGCACTAAGCCACAGTTTTTGGGTATAATCATGAGAATTTAACTTAGAACTGTTTGGAGATTTTATATTATGTTTAAAATTAATTCTTTGGTAATCGCGTTGTGTTTGGGTTTGATGTCTGGCATATCTGCCGCTGATGATAGTGGTCCTAATCCTGGTTATGTTGTTTCTCCAGCTGGTTCTGGTTCAAGTTCAAATCTAAAAACTCAATATGGTGAATGTGTAAAAAATGGTAATTATCAATCTAATTATCAAACGGTGGCTTGTGGTGCAGCGCCTGCTTCACAAAAAGTTTCATTTAGTGAATCAAGTACGAATTTATTTAGTTTTAATGCCGCAACGATAACTACTTTTGGTCGGCAGCAGTTAACTAAAATGCTCGAGAGTGCGACTGCTGCAGGCTCAATTGATAAAATTACCATTAATGGTTATACCGATACAATTGGTAGCGCTGACTACAATAATCGTTTGTCAACTGAACGTGCTAATGCAGTTAAAGATTTCTTTATTAGTCAAGGTCTCGATGGTGGTACAATTACGGCTGCAGGATTTGGCCCGCAAAATTCACAAGTTTCAACTGCATGTATTAAAAAATATGGCAAAGATGATATGGCTGAAATTGATCGTTTAACCGCTAAAGAGAAAACCGCTACAGCGGCTGAAAAAAAACGTATGAATGAAGCTTTGGCAAAATTTGATAAAACTCACACTGAGTTAGTTAATTGCACCGCGGCAGATCGTCGTGTGGAAATTACAATTGATCAAACTAAAGAAGTTACAGAATAGTAGTTTGTCATTAATTTATGATTTTCCCACACTCTGATGTGGGATTTTTTTATTTGGGTATTATGTTTCGTTTTAAACTTTCCTCAAAGACACTCCAATCTAATCAACCAATCATTGCCACTATTGGCAATTTTGATGGGTTTCACCTTGGACATCAAGAACTCCTTGGGCAGTTAAATCAACTGGCCAATGTTCAGCAGGCATGGCGAATGTTGATTACTTTTGATGTGTTACCGCATGAATATTTCGCCGATAAGGCTGGGATACTCCGTTCGCCACGTATTGGTTTATTGCGGGATAAAATTCAAATTATTCAAGCCAGTGGAATGATTGATGAAGTCGTGGTTTTACACTTTAATCAAGCACTTGCTCAGCTAACACCGAATGAGTTTATCCAAAAAATTCTCTTGGAACGGCTTAAAATTAGCGATATGCTAGTTGGGCATGATTTTCGTTTTAGTAATCAGGCGCAGGGGAGTATCGCCGATTTGCGCGCTAGTGGAATAGTGACTAGTGAATTTGCTGAATTAAAACATCAGCAAGTACGTGTGTCGAGTTCATTAATTCGCGAGCTGGCTGCGGATCAGAATTTAGCAATGATTCAGAGCTATTTGGGGCATAATATTTGTTACACCTCACGAGTGGTAAAAGGTAATCAGTTAGCTCGCAAATGGAATTTCCCCACGATTAATCTTAACTTATATAAAATTCGCCCGGTATTATGGGGGATTTATACTTCTTATGTTTATATTGACGGTAAACGTTATTTTGGAGTTACCAATATCGGTAAAAATCCAACGGTGAGTGAGGGTAAAGTTTATAAAATTGAAACCCACTTGCTGGATGTGGATTTAGACTTGTATAGTAAAATTGCCGCCGTTGAAATTTTACACTTTCTCCGTCCAGAATTAAAATTTGATGGGCTTGAGCCATTATTTAAGCAAATGTATCAAGATTTAGCTGATGCGCGCGCGTTTTTCGCGAAAATTAAGGAATAAAAATGGATTATAAAACTACTGTAAATTTATTAGACACCCCGTTTCCAATGCGTGGCGATTTAGCTAAACGTGAACCTAAAATGTTGGATAAATGGACTACGCAACACCGCTATCAAAAATTGCGTCAAATCGCTCAAGCCGAGGGACGGAATAAATTTATTCTTCATGATGGACCTCCCTATGCAAATGGTCAATTACATATTGGGCATGCGACGAATAAAATTCTTAAAGATATTATTATTCGCAGTAAAACGCTCGTGGGCTTAGATGCGCCGTATGTGCCAGGTTGGGATTGCCATGGTTTGCCCATCGAACTAAATATTGAGAAAAAATTTGGTAAAACTTTAGAGCCACGCGAATTTCGTAAAAAGTGTCGTGAGTATGCCAATGAACAAATTGAGCAACAAAAAGCCGATTTTATTCGTCTGGGCGTTTTAGGTGATTGGAATAATCCGTATAAAACGATGGATTATAAAACTGAAGCTGGAATTGTGCGTGCTTTGGGTGAAATCTACCAAAATGGTTATTTATTTAGCGGCGTTAAGCCCGTGCATTGGTGTATTGATTGTGCGTCAGCATTGGCTGAGGCTGAAGTTGAGTATTACGATAAAGTTTCACCAGCGATTGATGTGGCGTTTAAAGCTGTGGATTCTGCTGCGGTGGCGAGTGCGTTTGGGGTAGAGCTTCCTGCGGATAAATCCGTCTATGCGGTGATTTGGACGACTACGCCATGGACATTGCCAGCGAATCAAGCAATTTGTGCTGGTCCAGAAGTTGAATACGCATTAGTGAAAACCGAATGTGATTATGTTTTGCTGGCTAAAAATTTGGTTGAAGATGCAATTAAACGTTATTCTTTTATCACCGAGCCTCAAGTTGTTGCTACGCTTCTGGGTAAAGAACTAGAATTATTAAAATTTGAACATCCATTTTATGATCGGCACGTGCCAATTATTTTGGGTGAACATGCTACCGATGATGCGGGTACTGGTTTGGTACATACTGCGCCAGCGCACGGGATGGATGATTATTTGGTTGGTTTGAAATATAATTTGGATTTACATAATCCAGTTGGTGGCGATGGGAACTATATCAGCACGACCGAATTATTTGCGGGTATGAATGTATTTGCAGCCAATGCGAAAGTGATTGAAGTTTTGACTGAACGCAAGCGTTTAATGAAACAAGACGACATTACGCACAGTTATCCATGTTGCTGGCGGCATAAATCAAAAATTATTTATCGCACCACTGGGCAATGGTTTATTGGGATGGATAAAGCTGGTGTTGAGGGTATCACTTTGCGTGAGCAAGCGAATAAAGCCGTGGATGATACCTTGTTTTTCCCTGCTTGGGGACGTGCGCGTTTGGAAGCGATGATTAAGAATCGCCCAGACTGGTGTGTTTCGCGTCAACGCCAATGGGGCGTGCCGATGACTTTCTTTGTGCATAAAGAAACTGGCGTCTTGCATCCTGAGAGTTATGCTATTTTACAGGCGGTTGCGCAAAAAATTGAACAAGATGGTATTGATGCTTGGTTTGAATTGAGCGCTGAGCAGTTGCCAGAATTTGATTTAAATGATTATGTGAAATTAAAAGATACTTTAGATGTCTGGTTTGATTCGGGTACGACGCATTTAACTGTGGTCGATCAACGTCCAGAATTACAAAAAACTAATTTAGCCGCGGATGAGCCAGCGGTTGATTTATACCTTGAAGGATCGGATCAACATCGCGGGTGGTTCCAATCGTCCTTACTAACTGCGTGTGCTGCTAAAGGTCATGCACCCTATAAACAATTACTAACCCACGGTTTTGTGGTGGATGGTAATGGGCGTAAGATGTCCAAGTCAATTGGTAATATTGTTGCGCCACAAGAAGTGATTAATAAATATGGTGCGGATATGTTGCGTTTGTGGGTAGCTTCTACCGATTATTCGGGTGAGTTAACCATTTCCGATGAGATTTTAAAACGCGTTAGTGAATCGTATCGTCGGATTCGTAATACTTTGCGTTTCTTGCTAGCGAATTTAAATGATTTTGAGGTGAGTAAAGATAGCGTTGCGCTCGATGAAATGCTTGAAATTGATCGTTATGCAGTGGCGTATGCGGCAAAATTACAATCGCGGGTGGTTGAGCAACTTTATCCAAGCTACCAATTTCATTTAATTGTGCAGGAGTTAGTTACGTATTGTTCGGAAGAGTTAGGTGGTTTTTATCTTGATGTGCTAAAAGATCGTTTATATACTGCAAAAGCCGATGGACATGCGCGTCGTTCGGCACAAACCGCGTTATATCATTTGAGTAAAGCGTTGCTTGGCATGTTATCGCCAATTTTAGCTTTCACCGCCGATGAGGCGTGGGAAGTTTTGCTAAATGATCCCGATGATTCTAGCTTGTATCATGTTCATCACCAATTACCTGCTGTGGCAACAGCAAATGAATTGCTGGTTAAATGGGCTAAAATTCAAGAATTTAGAGTGAGTGTGCTGAAAGAATTAGAGACTAAACGCAGTGCTGGATTAATTGGCGCGTCGTTGCAAGCCGAATTAATTATTCATGC
>JAIETT010000073.1 GCA_019744945.1 Burkholderiales bacterium | reverse complement strand
TTATTACAGTAGGCAACTAAATTATCTTGTGTAGTTTGTGGCGTAATTTGAATTTTATTACACGTATAGTCGGACTTACTAAAGTTTACTGTATCCATCGCGAATGCCGTTGTGCTACTAAGTGCCGCAAATAAGAGCCTAATTGAGATTTTTTTCATGATTTAGCCTTGATAAAATTAGTAAGTATAAAAGATGCCAAGTTCAGAAGTCCACGCATTGCTGCCATTAGGATTTTGTTCTGGTAGCCATTGATTAGCATAAACAGCAAATACAAACAGTCCTTTAACTTGAGGAATTGAGTAATTTAAAAGCATATCCATCTCTTGAGTACCGTTCCATTGTTGATTGCCACTGTTTACGTAAATATAAGCTGGTTGGAGTGATAAGTTATTGCTAAAGAAGTTAAATTGAGTTCCAGCTTTATATTGCCAGCCTGTGAATCCACTAGTTGCCATATTGGTTGACCAGCCCTCAGAGTATAACGGATCTAGGTTTAATGCTGAAGTGTAAGGGGTTACAATGGAACCGCCACCATAAGCCGAACTTGGTCCCCAAGTCGTATTAGCACTCAAGTTTAACACAAACCAATCATAAGTTAAGCCACCTTTTAGACCTGCAAAATAACTTTGAATGGCTTGACCAGTTAATTGGGATACGGCACTGGAATTTTGAAAGAGTTGTTGATCAGTACCAAATTGTCCAGCTACGTTCAAACTAAGGCTTTTATTAATTGGAATATTTAAACTATTATCTGCATAAAATAAGCTGCCATAATTGTCAAATTGATAGCCCCACAGGCGTAAATTGTAGTTATTATCCCAAGTGCTATAGTTAGCACCTAAGGATGCGGTGCCATTGGATTGAATGCTATTGGCAACCGTTCCTCCATTGGCAGTATTAAAACTAGTAATGGTAGGTGCGCCAGTAAAGCCCATTTGTGCACCATATTGGGCTGCATTAAAGGCTAGACCAGTTAATAACCAGCCACTACCAGCATATAAGTTAACTAGTGCACCTTGATAGGTGTTACCCATGGTTAATTGATTGTTGAAATATGAACCACCGAGCCACGGGCTATTATCAATTGCAATATAACCAATATCTGCATTCAAAATATTGCTATATTGATATTCAAGAAAAGCTTCAGAAATACCAATTTGGCTATAGCTGGGAGTATAAATTGAGAAATTTGGATCAGAATGCTGGGTAGCATCACCGTTCATTTGGTTGGCAAATAACGGATTCATTGCCGTTACTAAGCCACCCACGGAGAATCCACCAATTTGACCAGTTTGTCCAAAAATATTGGCACCATATGAATATGGTGTTATATCATTGTTATTTGGCCACTGGGTGGTTGTAGTTTTTTCAGAGCTGTTACCTAAATTACCAGTCATACCAGCATAAACGTTATAAGTTCCCTCGGTAAGAAGCGTCTTCCACACTCCATGAGTGGCATTTTGGCTTTCACCTGTTTGCACAGCTTGGAGTGTGCCACCACCCGATGGTATTCCAGTATATGGATTTTGAATATAAGCAGTTCGGTTAATAAATTCCGCATTACTATTTAGTACAGGGTCAGCAGCTAGAACTGGAGGCGTAGATTCTGCGGTTTTATTTACGCTTAAGATCGCAGATTCCGCATTATCAGCATAGGCAAAATGTGCTGATGTAGCAACTAAAAGAGTGTAAAGTAATTTTTTCATATCTAGTTATCCATTTAAATCAAGATGGCTAAAAAGTAAATTATGGAACAAGGCTTAAATCAGAATACCATTTGCCAGTCGTCCATAATGAGACCAAATAAGCAATAACGTAAAATATAATTAATGATAAATGTTTTAAAGCAATTTTATAGTGCTATTATAGCATCAAAATTGCACGAATTAAAAATTTATCGATGAATTTATACGGTTACGCTAAAAAAAGATGCAATGTTTTACTATTTGTAGTTTATTTACAACATTTAACGCTTGATAAGCGTGGTTAGTTATTTTTGTTGCATCTGCTTATATTATTAAGTAGTGATACTACCATTATTTAAAATTTGAGACTGTCAACAAAAATGTTGACGGCTTTTTTAATTGAAAATATTGTGTGATGGTTTGAGTGTACTAAGCATGATTGGTAAGAGTTTTGCACTATTTTGGTTCAAGACTATGCCAATATTTTGTAGTTAAATTAATTTTGTGATAGAACCCGATTAATAACCTAGGTGAAATGTATAGTATAATTCTGCTTATTTCTTTAATCTAAATATACTCCTGTGGAATAAATTTATGCATACTTTTTTTGAACACCATCAAGCGATACTTTATACCTTTTTAGTCATTATGGGTTTTTTAGCTGGGTTTGTCGATGCGGTGGCTGGCGGTGGTGGCCTAATTAGTTTACCCGCCTTAACTTTTACGGGTATGCCGATTTCAATGGTATTAGGCACGAATAAGCTACAAAGTTCAATTGGCACGAGCATGGCGGTATTTAAATATTATAAAGATGGGTTAATTAATTTTAGAACGGTCTCACGTGGCTTAGTAATGGGGTTTATTGGAGCTTGTTTGGGTGCGGTTACGGCGAATTACGTATCGAATGATTTTATGCGCTATTTAGTACCCATTTTAATGTTAGGGGTCTTTGTCTTTAATCTGATTAATCCCAAACTTGGTGTGCATGAGGGCAGAAAACGCATGGGTGAATTAACCTTTTTTTCTATTTTTGGTTTTTTGTTGGGCTTTTATGATGCATTTTTCGGACCTGGGGTAGGTAATTTTTGGATTATGGCAATCGTGTTTTTCTTGGGCTACACATTTTTAAATGCCTCTGGTTATGCTAAGGTTTTGAATTTAAAGAGTAATATCTTTTCTCTCATTATCTTTCTCTGGTTTGGCAAGGTAAATATTCTAATCGGTCTAGTTATGGCTTGCGGGCAATTTGTGGGTGGCTATACTGGGGCAAAAATGGTTATTCTAAAAGGTTCTAAATTAGTCCGCCCATTTTTTATGACAATTATTCTAATTAATATCGTTGTATTATTTTATCAGTTAATTTTTTCTGGTGCTAGCGCAATAGGCTAAATTAGTCTATTTATCCTTCGACCACGGTGGTGTGTTTAATTTTTTGACTGCCACGTTCAATTAAATCATAACTCTGCGTGGCTGGCAAATTAATATTGTCTAATAATGCTTTAGTTGCTCGATCATCTTTGGCATAATTAATCAGTAGATTGTTAAGCTGTGCGCTAAATAACCAATCGAGTTTAGCTAAAGCCAAACCAATTACGACATTATCCCAATGAGTTTGATTAAACGGTTGATAGCCTGTGCCAATATAGCTGATTTCAGCATGACCTTGGCTTATTAAAGCTAATTGTTCATGATCTTGGATTAATTGTAAATTTACGCCATCAAGATTTATGTTGTCTGGAAGAGTCTGATTTAGTAGGGTAATATCTTGATTTTGGAGTAGCTTAGTAATAGTATCTGATTCAGGTTGATTGATTACTAAATAATCAATTTGATTAATATGTTGCGCTTGTAAATAGGGTAATACCGTATATTCTAATTGTTTACTGAGCTGCTGTGAGTCACGACTTAGGATTATCAATAAATTATGTTGCTGCGTTTGGAGAAGCGTAAAACCAGCTTTTGGATTGCTAAACGCAATTATTTGCGTTTCGCCATAATTTGGACGTTGGCTTGGTACAACCATAAATAGAACGCAAAACATGATTAAACCTAAATAATTTTTGCCTTTAAATGCGTTGGGTAACAAGATTAAAATTACGCCAAGATAGGCGATTAAGAGTGTAATTAAATCGGGTTGGGCTTGGCGATAGGGTGAAATTGTCGCCAAATATTCAATGGGTAGCATTGCATAATTGAGTAATTGAACACTAAATTGAATTAGCCAACTCCAATGGCTTAGGCTGCTGATTAAAATTAGCGGGGTTAATAGATTGCCTAAAATGGGAATTGCCCATAAGTTGGCGATACTCGCGATCAATGGATAACTGCTAAATAAAAATAAGGTTAAGGGTAAGCTGACTAGTAACATCGCTAGCTGTAATTTCAACCAGAAGAGTAATTTGGAGCTATGTTGTTGATAAGCACTTTGCATGGCAAAAATAGTGGCAACTAAGCTAAAGGAAAACCAGAAACCAAGGTTACGACAAGCAAAGGGATCGAGAATTAAGATGATACTCAGTGTAATACTTAATTTATTTAATAGTGGAATGTGTCGTCGGCGAGTAATTAGATACGCCATGAGTAATAATAAATAAAAAGTGCGTTGGGTGGGAATACTAAAGCCAGCCAGTAAAGAATAAGCTAATGCAACAGCGACACCTAGCCAGGCTAAAATGATTTGTTGAGGGATTTTACTCGGTGGTAAGCCATAGCGTAGAATTAAACTCAGGATAAAGACGGCCATCATGGCAATTAACGTAATATGTAATCCCGAGATGCTAACGATATGAATAATCCCGCTATTTTTGAAGATACTCCATTGGGTACTAGGAATGAATTGTTGATAGCCAGTTACTAATGCGATTGCCAGTCCTGCATATTTTTGCCCGACAAGAGTTTGCTCTAAATAATTAATTAAATTTACACGTAGGCGATTGATTTGTGCGCTTGGTGCATAGCTGGTTTTTATTAATTCGGCAGAACCCAGCATAAAGGCCGATGCGCTAATATTTTGTGCAATCAGGTATTGTCCATAATCAAAAGCTGCAAAATTAGTTATTAAATTTAAGGGTTGTAAATTCGCACTAAATTGATAAATCTTACCTGTGCTGAGTTGTTCTTGAACTGGATAGTAAAGTAAGATTTTTTGACCCGTTAATGCACCATGAGTAATTGAAAACTCGGCTTGATAATTTTGGTTTTTGAGTGTGGCTGGAGTAGTCAGGTAGCCTTGGAGGGTTAATTTGTTAATCGGTTGTTGAATGAGCTGCTGGAGTCGCCAATTTATTTTGAGACTCGCATAACTAAAGCCGATAGCCAATAAGCTCAGTGCAAACAGCCAATGAAGTTGCCGCTGTGCACAAAAATTAGTTTTGCAGCGCAAATAGCCAGCAGCCAGTAGGCTAAGAAT
>JAIETT010000147.1 GCA_019744945.1 Burkholderiales bacterium | reverse complement strand
GCAAGTAGCGTTAGGTTATTACAAGGTAAAATTCCCAATACTGAAATTGAGGCTTATATTATTGATGCACCTGGATTATTTGATCGTCTAGGTAATCCATATTCCGATACAAACAATCAACCATATACTGATAATTATCGTCGGTTTGCTTTGCTTGGTTGGGTAGCTGCAAACTTAGCAACTGGGCTGGATAGTACTTGGACGCCACAAGTTGTTCATGGTCATGATTGGCATGCTGGATTAGCCGCGGCTTATATAAAGGTTGCAGAGATGCATACTGGTCGCAAATTAGCTGGAACTATTTTAACCGTGCATAATTTAGCTTATCAAGGATTATTTCCTGCGCATGTTTTTGGTGAATTGGAATTACCTGATTATTTCTTTAATGTCAATGGGTTAGAGTTTTTTGGTCAAGTTTCATTTCTTAAAGCTGGCTTATATTTTTCTGATAAATTAACAACGGTAAGCCCAACCTATGCTCATGAAATTCAAGGTCTTGAACAGGGCTGTGGTTTAAGTGGATTATTAGGTACGAAGAGCCAAGACTTAGTTGGTATTCTAAATGGTGTTGATCCTGCAGTATGGAACCCTGAAATTGATCCGATAATTGCGAGCAAATTTAGTTCACGATCAATGACTGGCAAAGCTAAATGTAAAACGGCATTACAAGAATATACGGGATTAAAAGTTCAAAGTGAATTTCCGTTATTTACCATTGTTAGCCGCTTAACTGAACAAAAAGGTTTGCATTTGGTTGTCGATGGAATTCTTGAGATAATTAATCGTGGTGGGCAAATTGCTATTTTGGGTTCTGGTGAAACAGCAATTGAAAATGCATTTGAAGCACTTGCGGATAAATATCCTGAATCGGTCGCGGTACAATTAGGTTATGATGAAAATCATGCGCATCGTTTGGTGGCTGGAAGCGATGTAATAATGGTTCCTTCACGCTTTGAGCCGTGTGGATTGACTCAATTATACGGTATGATTTACGGCACCTTACCGTTAGTTCATAAAGTTGGTGGACTGGCTGATACGGTGACGGATTGTTCATTGGAAAATCTTGCAGATGAAACTGCAACTGGTTTTGTCTTTGAAAAATTTGACGTAGCTGGCTTTAATTCAGCGGCGCGGCGTGCTTTTGCCTTATTTGCACGTAAAACCGAATGGAAAAAAGTTCAAAAATTTGCTATGTTGCAAGATTTAAGTTGGGATGCTGCAGCACAGAAATATTTTGATTTATATCAACAAGTAATTGTGTAATTTTACTCATTCAATAAAGGCTGGTTAATTTATATAATCAGCCTTTATTTTATGAAGGCTTTTTGACTTGAGCTTATTTTTATTAAGGTGTAATATGCTGACTAAATTATTAACTCTGGAAACTATTCAACTTGAAGAACACGTTGCGAATTGGCAGGAGGCGATTACGCTAGCAGCACAACCTTTAGTTGATAATCAAAGTATTCGACGTGAGTATATTGGTGCTATGATTGCCTCAGTTGAAGCATTTGGTCCATATATCGTCATTGCACCATTGGTGGCGTTACCACATGCGCGACCAGAGGAGGGGGCTTTAAAAGTTGGAGTGAGTCTACTAAAATTAAATCAAAGCGTTAATTTTTCTAATGATAGCGAACATGAAGTTAATTTATTAATCGTGTTATCTGCCACAGACAATTCTTCTCATATTGGTGTGTTGACTGCGCTGTCTGAATTGCTTGGTGATGAAGAAATTATTCGGAGTATAATTATGGCTGAGTCTAAATCTGAGATAATTCAGATCATTCAATCAATTAATTTAACAGGTGTGTAAAATGAAAAAAATATTAGTGGTTTGCGGTAGTGGTCTAGGAACTAGTTTTATGGTTGAGTTGAGTATTAAAAAGATTCTTAAAGAATTAGGATTAAATGCAGAAGTTGCACATACGGATTTAACTACCAGTAAATCTGAAGCTGCAGATTTATATCTCGGTTCAAAAGAGATTGTCGATAATCTCATTGATGGTAAGCGCAATGTAGTTGGTTTAAAAAATTTAATGGATAAAAAAGAACTTACGGCTATTTTACAAGCTAATTTACAAGGTTAGTTGATATGCTTAATCTGATTATGAAAGATGTCCTTGGCACACCTGCAATTTTGGTTGGGCTGTTTGCATTGTTAGGTTTAGTGTTGCAAAAAAAAGGTCTGACTGAAGTAGTATCTGGAACACTCAAAACCATTATGGGATTCATAATTCTCGGGGTTGGAGCAAATGTTTTGGTTGGAACCCTAAATTCTTTTGGCGCGATGTTTGAACATGCTTTTCATATTAAAGGAATTATACCTAATAATGAAGTAGTGGTAGCAATTGCACAAAAGGCTTTTGGTAAAACCACTGCGATGATAATGTTGTTAGGGATGTTAGTCAATATCTTGATTGCGCGTTTTACACGCTTTAAATATATTTTCTTAACTGGTCATCATACAATGTATATGGCGTGTATGCTTGCGGTTATTTTGGCAACTTTTGGCATTGGTGAAATACAAACAATCTTGCTTGGTGCAGTTATTTTGGGGGTGGTAATGGCCTTATTTCCAGCCATGTTACAACCATTTACTAAGAAAATTACCGATTCTGATGATTTTGCACTGGGGCATTTTAATTCAATAGGTTATTTAGCTTCAGCATTAGTTGGTAAATATTTAGGTAACTCTGAAAAAACTACTGAAGAGTTAAAAGTTCCTAAATCATTAGGCTTTTTACGCGATTCTTCGGTGTCACTCGCCATAACTATGACAATTTTATTTGTTGTGGTTGGGAGTTATGCAGGAAGTGATTTTGTTGAAACTAAGCTGAGTGATGGGCAAAATTTTGTCGTTTATGCCTTTATGCAAGCAATTGCTTTTGCTGGTGGTGTGTATGTTATTTTGGCTGGTGTACGGATGTTGTTGGCAGAAATCGTTCCAGCATTTAAAGGGATTGCAGATAAAATAGTTCCTAATGCCATACCTGCACTAGATTGTCCAATTGTCTTTCCATTTGCGCCAAATGCTGTAATTATTGGTTTTTTTAGTAGTTTTATTGCTGGATTAGTTTGTATGTTTCTTTTTCCGCAGTTTGGCTGGCTGGTGATTGTACCTGGTTTAGTTCCACACTTTTTTGATGGTGCAACGGCTGGTATTTATGGCAATGCTACTGGTGGTCGTCGTGGTGCAGTTTTAGGCGCTTTTGTAAATGGTATTATAATTAGTCTTTTGCCAGCATTGCTCTTTCTGATTTTAGGTGGAATGGGTTTTCAAGGCTCAACCTTTGGTGACTCAGATTTTGGTTTTATTGGGGTAATTCTAGGTAAATTTGGCGGTCTAATTTTTCATTAGGAGCATGTTCTACTTATTTATATTCTGTTAAGACTGTTCATATTAATCAATTTTGATAAAATTTTTATAAGGTATTATAGTAATGCTAACACAAACTATTTTTATTAGTAATCCAACTGGAATTCATGCGCGACCAGCGGCTTTAATTGTAAATTGTGCCAAAAAATTTACGTCATTAATTCAATTGGCGCATGGTGATAAAGTCGTAGCAATTAAATCAGTGATTAATATTCTCAGCCTTGGTTTAGAGTTTAATGATCAAATTACACTTTCTGTTGATGGTCAGGATGAACAAGAGGCTTTAACGGCAATGGTTGAGTTATTTGCATCATTTGCGCAACATTAGACGCTTTTTTCATCATTTCTGGGGTGGGTAATGGCGCGTAAAAAGAAATATAATTTTGTTACCTTAAGTGAGCAAATTCAACAGACTTATACTTTAGATAGTATCGCCGCAAGGGTTGCTGAGCTTAATCGCATCAATAGCATTCTTAATCAAAATTTTGTTGAGTTGCGCAATATTTGTCATTGTGGTGCAATTGATTATGCCAATGATTTATTGGTGCTTTATGTGATTAATAACGGTGCATTTTATAAAGTAAATCAGCTTGTTCCCACGATTCAAGATGTTTTGGCAGCCAATCAAGTTTATTTGGGCAAGCTATTGGTAAAAGTTCGACCTGAAAAATATTTTAAACCGATAGTCAAACCGCAATTAGATTCATTGCAACATGCGATGTTAGAGAAATTTGCAGCCGCAATTAATCGACCAGATTTAATTAAACCAATTATTTCAGCAGAATCAGAAGAACCAGAAGTAGAAGATTGGCGCATCCAATTATGATTAAGTGCTTTGAATGATGCAAAGTTTAACTTTTCAGTTTCGTGAATTAACGGTTGAGGTAATTTATAAACCAATTAAGCACTGTTATTTACGAATTCGGAATAATGGTCATGTTGAAATTAGTAGTTCACCGCATAAAAAGCCTGCGGAACTTGAGGATTTAATTAGACGCTATTATCCAAAGTTGAAACAAAAGTTAAATAAAATTCAAGCTGTATTGCAGAAAAAAATCACTCCTGACGCTAATTTAAGTTTATTGGGGGTAAATTATCCAATTCAACAACAAATTGGGTTAACGGCAGATAATTCAATTAGGATTGTTGATGGAAGGTGTCAAATTTCTTTATGTAGTGCAACAGCGTTAGAAGATCAGAAGATATTAATTGAAAAATTCTATCAACAAGCAGCCGCTAAGTTATTTCCAGAATTGTTGCAGCAACGATTTAGTTATTTTGCCGAACTAGGCTATAGTTTGCCAAGGCTAAGTATAAAAACGATGTGCACACGTTGGGGAAGTTATTCGCTGCAGACGCACCGTATACATTTAAATCGCGCGTTAATCCAGTTGGAGCGGAGTTTAATTGATTATGTTGTGGTACACGAACTATGTCATCTAGTTGAGCAAAATCATAGTCCACGCTTTTATGCTTTAATGAGCAAGTTTTTACCCAATTGGCGTGAATTACGCGCGAAGTTAAACCAATTTTCACACATCTTAAATTAGATGAATACACCTAATTGTATATAGTGATCCGCTAAATAATTTATCGATTTCGTGATTTGGGTTCATCAAGATATTATTCTGTTATTGCCTTGTCCTAGCCCCGTATAATAGTACCACTCATAATTAGACAATTTGATAACATTTAGTCAAATTGAGGAGTATTACT
>JAIETT010000046.1 GCA_019744945.1 Burkholderiales bacterium | reverse complement strand
GCAACTAACAAATCATTTACGCGCATTGAGGTCATTCTCACCACCTTAACATCGCCCATATTACCAATCACTTGATTTTTAACTTGATTAGTACTACACCCTGCGATAAATAAAGTTCCCAGCCCCAAGGCAGCAATTAAGATTTTTTTCATGGTTTACTTACTCCTAACGTTGTACATTAAATAAAACTTGATTGCCAATCACACGGAAAGTTATAACTTGATACGGTTGATTCAAATTAACTACCTGTGTATATGGCATACCATTAACATTGACTGTAAGCGTGTGTTTGCCATAGGCTAAACTCATCCGATTAATATAAATTTTACTCGGTAATAAAGTCCAAGTCCGCTCATCAGCACGATCTAACATCATACCACCAAGACTAGTACCTAAACTCAACAACGTGCCTAAATTACCCCCATCTGCAGAACATGAGGCCTGCGACAAGCCAATATTGCGTACCGCTGCAGCAATATTACGTGCAATCAGATGCGGTGTTTCATCGCGGAGTGCCCGCGCTGCCATTAAATCAACATTCACCATCGGCATTGGTTGCACCACCGTTTGATCAATACTAAATGGATAGAGCATATTATTATAGCGATCAGGAATTAACTTAGGATAAAAGACATCAATCATATTAATACATGAATTTTGATTATTCGACAAATTTAAATTAATTGGCACGTGAATTTCTTCAGATTTAATTTGCGGTGCATGTCCAGTTTCTTCAACAATCAGCACATCACTAAAGCCAGCTTTAGGGCGAATATTTTTGTCAATATTATCAATGCTTTGTTGAATCAATGGATTATTTGGACTCAACTGTCCAGCTTTAACATAACCTGGGCGCGCCAAACTAGGCTCATTCAGGGCTTCAAAAACAAACCCAGCCAAATAATGACTAAACGCATTTTGATAGCTATTTTTTAGCGCTAATACCTGTGGAGAATTTATATCACTAAAATTATATTTTTGCAAAATTTGCCGTGAAAGATAGCTTTGTTGCTGATCTTGGCTAATGCTTCGAGTTTCTTCAGCTTCTTTGCTATAAAGTGCTTGATTGTAGTTTTCGGTGGCTTGCTCAATTTGATACATTTTCTTAATTTCAACGCGCGCATTTTCCCAATTATTCAAATCCAGATGATTCAACGCATGTTCCGTAGTTAAGAATGTTCGTTCGTAGCCTTTGGGTTGATATTCAATCGCATTATCATTTAACAGCATTGAGGTCATCGTAGTAGTTAATTGACCACCAGTACTCACCATCCAACTACTCGCCCATAAATCAATACTCTGTTGGGCTAGACTGAAATTATAATTACTCTGCGTATAATTTTGATTCAAACGCATCAGTTCACCATACTCCATGTTATAGAGTGGGTCACCCGTACTTTCAGCCTTCATCGCCATCGCTAAATTACCGCTATAAACATTATTTAACGTAGCGTTACTCGTCTTACTATATGAACTAAATGGATTATTCGCGCAAGCACTTAGACCAAGCAACACCATTGCGCCCAGAAGACTATTCGACACTTTCATTATTTATCTCACCTTATTCCTAAATTAAATTCGCCAAACTGTGATTGTAGCATATTTAGCAATTATTCAGCCCAGCCAACACCAGCCTTCAGCGCGCTGGTTGACACGCGTATCGGCACGCACCTATGTTATAATTAGGCTTATTTTAGTTAAGACAGATCTATGAAACGCTTAAATCTTATCCTGATTGGGTTAATTATCAGTGGTTGTAGCACGAGTAAACTCCCAAGCCTCGATATTCCAGCACAGTTTAATTCGGCAACCCAACTCAATCAAAATATTGAAAGTCTACCCTATCTGGCTTGGTGGCAACAACTTCACGATCCACAACTCAACCACTTAATCGAAAGTGGTTTAACTCAAAATAATGATATTCAGATTGCCTATGCTAATTTAGAACAAGCCCGTGGTCAATTGCGTCAAGTTCAACTTAGTTGGATTCCATTTATCAATCTCTATGCAGGCTTTACACAGAATCCAGCCTTTGGCAACATTGGAACTTTTTACGGAATGTGGCCGCAATATACCTTAAATTTAATGCAATTGCCAACTTTACAAAAACAAGCCGAATATAATCTAGCTCTCAATCAAGCCAAAATATCCGCCTTACGTTTAACGCTAATTGGGCAAATTAGTTCAAGTTACCTAACTTATTTAGCGCAACAGCAACAATTAGCCTTACTGAACAATTTACAAAATGATCTAGTATTATTAGCCCAAATCCAACGCCAAGCTTTAGCGGGTGGAATTAGTAGCGCGCAATCGGTTGACTTACTCATGACACAAGAACAGCAGATTGTGGCACAACAACAGATCGTTAAAAATAATCTAGTAGCAAGCCAAAATGCGTTACGCTATTTACTCAATGCTAACCCAGGTAAAATTAATGCAGGCAGCAACTTTGCACTTCTCAATGAAAGCATGATAAAACCAGGCAATTTACCCGCCTCGGTACTTGCCAATCGCCCAGATTTATTAATCGCCGAAATGCAAGTCAAAATTGCCGATGAAGGGATTAATGTTGCAATTAGTAATTTATTTCCCGCCATCCAGTTGGATCGCTTTATGGCAATGCAAAGCACCGAGGGAACACTTGCCAATCCCACCACACCCTTGGCAATGAATGAAGCCTATTTGAACTGGCAAATTACACCAAGTGTCTTTGGGCAAATCGAAGCCAATAACGGCAGCTATAAAGCCGCCAGCTATAATTACATTAAAACCGTGCGCCAAATTCTCCGTGATGTTGACAATGATTTTGCTGCCAACAATTATCTTGCGCTAAAACTAAGTGCCGAACGTAACGCTTATCAGCATGCCCAACATGAATTTAATTTGCAACAAGGGCTTTATAATGATGGAATTATCCCCTATTCGCAATTAATCAACTCGCGGCTTTTGTTGGATAATTTAGCCTTAAGCATCAATCAAAGTAAATTACAATATTTACTCAGCCAAGTGCTACTTTATCAAGATTTGGCTGGTGGTTACAGCTATAAATCGAATCCAGAGAGCAAAACCACACTTAGCACCAATAAAGTCAATTGAGAACAGTGCCATGAATACACCCAGATTTACCCCCGACAAGTTAATCCGCGCCGCACGGCTAAGTTTAGCCATGCTCATTAGCTTTGTTTATACCGCATATATCGGCGTGTCTGATGGAATCTGGGTCATGATGACTTGTGCGATTGTCTTATTTGATAACCCAACCCTGGGTGGAACTATCAATAAAAGCCATTTGCGCTTCTGGGGCACGTTTATCGCCGCCGCCCTTGCCATGGTATTTATCGTAGGGTTTGCGAATAATGTAATTATAAATTTAATCGCCATTGTGCTCGGGGTATTTCTCGCAACCTATTGGTTTATGGACACTAAACAAGGCTACGCTGGTGGCTTAATTACTTGGACTTTACCAATCATTTTAATTAATAATAACAATATTAAAGGCGCTTTTCTACGCTTATTAAACATCTCGATTGGAATTTTAATTTCTTACATTTTGCTGCGCTTTTTTTATCCCGAATATGCGCGCAATAAAATGCTTATTTCCATGAAAAACACCATGATTGAGCTGCATAAAATGCTCGATGCAATTAATAACCCCGAATTAAATGAGCTGCAAATCCAAAGCGTCTATTTAAAAAATGAAGTCTCCATTTTAAGTCAAATCAATAGCTTTATGCGCTGGCAAGATGAAGCTAAAACTGAAACTAAAGGTCACCCAGAATATGTTGACTCGGCTGTTAAAGCCTATTTACATGTGCGTCGGCTCTATCGTTTGCTAAGTGTCATAATTTTCCATTTTGACTGTAATAAAATTCGCCACAACCAGAATATTCAACATAAATTTAGCGTCATTTCACAGCAAATGGAGCTAATTATTCAAGCTTTAGACAAAAATTATTCAAACTACTACCTGCCTGAAAATTTAATTATTCCCGAGCATTACTCACTTACACTGGATAAAGATGAGTACATTCATCATCAAGCACTCTCAACTTTGACCATTAGCGAAATTGTCCATGAAGAAATCAATGGCGTGATTGCCAATTTAGTGATTTTTTTCCAAAGTCGCAAGGCCAACAACTATTACTAATTCCGATTGGGTACAATATAAACATAAGCGCTAGAACCAACACTTAATGGATAATCTTTATGATCATAATCGGTAATCCGAATTTGCACAGGTAGCCGTTGCGGCAACATTACCCAATTATTTTCATTCTCAGTTACGGTCTGAATCTGGGTTTTAACTGCGGTAACTTGACGATTGGCCGCCCAAGTATTTCCAACAACTACCCCATGATAAACTTTATTAAACAAAAACATCCGTGGAAAAATCAACACTTTAGCTCCAGCACGCACATCACGTAAATCAATCTCATTAAAATTAGCCTGAATATACATGGCTGAGGTATCAATAAAAGAAAATAGTGGCTGATGTTGCGTAATTGGCGTGCCGTTAGTCAAATACATATTATCCACCACACCATCTGCATAGGCACGCACGACAGTCAAATTTAAATTAATTTGCGCATTATTCATCGCGGCTTGTAACGCCAAAACTTTCTGTTGTTGCTGCTTAATTTGTTCATCATCAACGTTTAATTGAAATTGCAAGGCTTTTACGCTATTTGCCAAAGATTTGCGCTCATAATCAAATTTCTGAATATCCAAAGTCGCCACGGCTTGACTTACGCCTTGCTTACTTTTCAAACCATATTCATAATTAACTTTATTATAATTTTCTTCGGCTGCCGCAAGTAAGGCTGCATTTTTCTTGGTTTGCTGCTTAATCACTTCAATTGCAGACTTCGCTTCCTGATAATTAGCCTTAGCCTGCGCATAGCTTTGAATATAGGGTTCCTGATAAACCGTAAATAAGGCTTGACCCTTTTTGACATCTTGTCCATTAGTTACCGCAATATCAGTAATAAATCCAGAAACATCTGCCGCAACAGGCATAATGTTCGCAACCACAAAGGCATTATTGGTAAACGGAAAGAGGTATGAGAAAAAATAAATAATTCCAGCTAAGAGAATAATTGAAAAAACTAAGAA
>JAIETT010000054.1 GCA_019744945.1 Burkholderiales bacterium | reverse complement strand
TCGTTTAGTGCTTATGGCAGTGCTTCGCAAATGAAGTTAATTGCCGCAGGAGCCAGTCCAAATTCGCTGAGCTTTAATCGTGCGATGTTAATTCATGATTTATCTAAAGACCTAGCTAAGAACGTATTAAGTCAATTACTTGAACAAATGGGGACTACCACTAAAATTGAACAAAGTGAGCATCCTGTGGTAACTGATGTTAAAACTTACGCTGATTAATTTGAACGCTTAGCGCTGCGGTGTGAGGTATCTATTTGCGTTAGAGAGAACAGCTATATTATACTAATGGCAATACTCATTTAATGTACTTACAAGCAGGCATCATCTAATTATGAAATATCGCGATTTAAGAGAATTTATCAGTAACTTAGAAGAAATGGGCGAATTAGTCCGTGTGACGCAACCAGTTTCTCCACATTTAGAAATGACCGCATTTTGCGATAATGTTTTGCGCAATTCTGGTCCCGCCATCTTATTTGAAAATCCAACAACTCATGCGATGCCTGTTTTGGGTAACTTATTTGGTACGACCAAACGAGTTGCCCTTGGTATGGGTAAAGAGAATCTTGCCGAATTGCGCAAAGTTGGCGAATTTTTGGCTGAACTCAAAGAGCCGCAACCACCCAAAGGTCTGCGGGATGCGTGGGATAAATTACCACTCCTCAAACAGCTGTATAATATGCTCCCCAAAGTTATTAAAAACGCACCAGTACATCAGGTAGTGATTGAAAAAGATGCGGTGGATTTGGGGCAGTTTCCAATTTGGCATTGCCATGCTGAAGATGTTGCACCGTTAATTACTTGGGGTTTAGTGGTTACTCGTGGGCCACATAAGAAACGTCAAAATTTGGGTATTTATCGCCAGCAAGTTATTGCCAAAAATCGTGTAATTATGCGCTGGCTCTCGCATCGTGGTGGAGCACTAGATTATCTTGAACACTGCAAACAGAATCCTGGGCAGCCCTATCCAATTGCGGTGGTCTTAGGTTGCGATCCTGCCACAATCTTGGGTGCAGTTACCCCAGTTCCAGATAGTCTCTCCGAATATCAATTTGCGGGCTTATTGCGCGGCAGTCGCACGGAGTTAACCCAATGTTTACTCTCAGATTTGCAAGTTCCAGCCTATGCCGAAATTGTTTTAGAGGGGTTCATTTACCCAAATGATGTCGCACTAGAGGGGCCATATGGCGATCATACCGGCTATTATAATGAACAAGACAGCTTCCCTGTAATGACCATTGAAAAAATCACTACTCGCGAAAATCCAATTTATCATAGTACTTATACGGGAAAGCCCATCGATGAACCAGCCATTCTTGGTGAAGCGCTTAATGAAGTGTTTGTACCCTTAATTCAAAAACAATTTCCTGAGATTAGTGATTTTTATTTACCACCTGAGGGGTGTAGTTATCGTTTAGCCGTTGTCTCAATTAAAAAGCAATATGCAGGGCAAGCCAAACGAATTATGCTCGGGATTTGGAGTTTTTTGCGCCAATTTATGTACACCAAATTTATCATTGTGGTGGATGATGATGTCAATATTCGCGACTGGAAAGATGTAATTTGGGCGTTAACTACACGTGTGGATCCATTGCGTGATACCACCTTAATTGATCGTACACCGATTGATTATCTGGATTTTGCCTCACCGATTTCTGGTTTAGGGAGTAAAATGGGCATTGATGCGACCAATAAAATTCATGGTGAAACTAATCGCGAATGGGGGCGGGTAATTCATCCTGATCCAGCGGTCAAGGCACGTATGGATGAATTATATCTACAACTATTTAAGCCACAAGAATAAAATTAGCTAACCTGTACTAGTTAGGGGACTTTCAAAATGTTTAATGACATTTCAATCTTCATGGCAATTGTTGAGGCAGGTAGCTTTTCGCAAGCTGCAAAAAACCTTAAAATATCTCAAGCAACCGTGAGTAGACGTTTGCAAATATTAGAACAAGAACTGCGAATTACCCTCGTTATCCGCAATACACGAAATTTTGAAATTAGTACTGCTGGTCAGCGCTTATATCAAAGCATTAAAGATCAGCAGCTAAATTTGCACAAAATCATTGATAATCTACGTGACGAGCAGCAACAAGTCACGGGTAGGATTCGAGTCTCATTGCCAACTGTCTTAGCATATACAATCATAAGCCCTTATTTAGCAGAATTCATGCGCCAAAATCCAGGCATTGAGCTTGAAGTTTGTTACCAGAATATTGAATTAGACCTCATTCGCGATAATTTTGATTTAGCCATAGTCAACTATCGCCCCAAACAACAGACCGTCTTAATTCGCAAAATTTATAGCGTTGTAACAAGTCTTTACTGCACCCCAAGTTATATTAAACGCTATGGAAGACCAGTAAGTTTAGCAGGCTTAAATATTGACCATTTATGCGTCGGTAATATTAATTTTGATTTAACCACCGATCGAGATATTTATACCGTCCATAAATCTGGCACCGTGGTACTCTATCCAAACCATGGAAAACTATTTACCAATAATGCCCTGCATAATAAGCAAATTGCTTTAAGCGGTCACGCTATTGCTGGTGGCTGGGATGATTTAGTAGCGACAGAGCTGAAAAGTGGAGAGCTTTGCAAAGTATTACCTGAGTATAGCTTTGGTGAAATAAGTTTTTATCTAATTCGGCTAAGAAATCATGAGAAGTTTGCGATTACCACATTTATTCAATTTTTAGATGAATGTATCGAACGAGCTAAATCAAAATTAAACTAATTAATAATCTATTTCAAGGATTAAAATGGCAAATATTCTTTCACTACAATCACATGTGGCATATGGCTATGTAGGTAATAAAGCTGCGGTATTTCCGTTACAGCGCATGGGACATGAGGTAATTTCAATTAATACTGTGCAATTTTCCAATCACACTGGTTATGGTTCATGGACTGGTGATATTATGTCGATTGAGCACATTGATAAAATCTTTGATGGCTTGAATCAACGTGGCGCGTTAGATAATTTGGATGGAGTTTTAACTGGTTATTTGGGTGATAAAACCTTAGGTGATGTGCTGTTAAAATGGTTGAAAGTTATTAAAGATAAAAACCCCAATGTAGTTTATTGTTGTGATCCTGTAATTGGCGATACCGATCGTGGGGTTTTTGTACGCCCTGGAGTGGCTGAATTTTTCTCTGAGCAAGCGGTAAAGTATGCAAGTATTTTAACGCCGAATCAGTTTGAATTAACCAATTTAACGGGGATTGAAATTAATAGCCTTGAAGATGCCACGCGTGCTTGTCAACAACTTCACCAGCGCGGTGCAGAGATTATCTTAGTTACCAGCCTAACTCGTCAAGAAGCCGATCATAATCAAATTGAGATGCTACTTTCTTGTTCTGATGAAGTCTTGTTAGTGGCGACCCCGCGGCTTGAGATGCCGATTGCACCAAATGGTTCTGGGGATATGACCGCCGCGATTTTCTTGGCTAAATTCTTAGAAACTAAGGATACCGCAGAAAGCTTATCTCACACTGCAGCGGCAATTTATGCGGTATTTTGCAAAACTCGTCAACTCCAACAACGTGAATTAGCCATTATTCAAGCGCAAGAAGAAATTGTCGCACCCAGCCGTAAATTTCCGATTCACATTCTTGATTCTGAAGATGATTCCGAATGAGCATAATTTTACGTAAGACCACCGCTGCCGATTTAGACTTTGTTAGTGCTGCCGAGTCTCATCCCGATAATTGTAATTATGTTTATCAGTGGTCACTAGCTGAACATTTAGCGGCATTAAGCGAGCCTAATTTAGCGCATTATGTTATTGAAGACGCTGTTACTGGTGAATTAGTTGGTTATATTATCTTGGACGAAGTCCAAAATAGCAGCCACTCAATTAATTTACGCCGTTTAGTTGTAACTGTAAAAAATCGTGGAGTCGGTCGATCAGCGCTTGAAGCGATTAAGCAAATTGCTTTTGAAGAGTTGGCGGCGCATCGTCTCTGGCTTGATGTATTTAGTGACAATTTAAGAGCGTATCAATTATATCAGAAGGTTGGCTTTATACAAGAGGGGTTGCTACGTGAATCCTATTTACGTAATGGGGTGTATGCCTCGCAATATTTAATGGCGATACTGAGTACGGAGTATTTTGTGATGCGTCAACATTTATTGCGTTGTTTTGGAACTACCGCTGAGACAGGGAATCGTGCCTTAGTTGTTGAGCAACATAATTTCTCTCCAGCGCAAAAGCAAGAGTTTGCTACGACGCAAAATTTGCCAGTTTGTGTCTTCATTGATAATAATAGTGCGACAAATTTTAGTGTGGATTTTTATTATCCACATCGCCAAAGTCCGCTATGTTTACATGGTAGTTTAGCCGCCGCACGGATGTTTTTTAATTTTTATCCACACCTAAATCAGGCGGTTTTGCTAACCGCTGCAGGTCAACAAATTAAAATCCACCAGTATAATTCACAGATTAGTTTAGCCGTTACACCACAAGTCGTGGTAGACAAATCCTTTAGTCATTCAGAGATTGCTCAATTACTGGGAATTAATTTGACTCAAATCAAGAGCATTCAATTAGCCTCCGTAGGTAGTCCAAAGTTGTTGGTTGAGCTTAATTCTGTAGCAAATTTATTTGCGCTTAAGCCTGATCTGCCCGCCATTGTTGCGTGGGGTAAATTAAATGTAATTAATGGGATTTATGCTTATTATCGAGAGTCTGCACGCGTGACGGGGCGTAATTTTAATCATCTGGATGCATGTGTAGAAGATAGCGCAACTGGAGTCGCGGCTGGAGCCTTGTGCCTAGCATTACAAATGGATCTTGAGGTTTATCAAGGTCAGAATCTAAATAATCAGTGTTTAATTCGAGCGCGTTATTCAGCCAGTGAAATTTCACTGAGTGGTCGTATTTACTTGGATGAATAAATTATTTTTTAGGCTGGTTGATTAAATCTCAGCTAGACAGCAATCACTTTTTGAATTTGAATAAATTTAGAGTTAGCCATTAAATTAAATTGTGAGTTGAGTATTAATGCTGGATGGCGATCAAGGCGCGCGGTATTGATTTGGCGAATAAATTCTTGGAGGCGTTTTTGGTTCGGCAGCGCTAAATTTTGTTGCGTGATGTACCAAGTTAGTAAATTAAATTGGCGTAAT
>JAIETT010000189.1 GCA_019744945.1 Burkholderiales bacterium | reverse complement strand
ACAGGAATTCCTTAAAATGATCATATTTCTTATTAAATACCGTAGATAATCAAATTTATAATTATTTAACAGGAATTACTTAAAATAATTATAAATTTGATTTCAAGATTAAATCACAAACTATTAATTCACTAATTAGCTTATCAAGAGAACAAACGGAAATCCTTGTGCAATTAATTAGTTATTTAATCTTACCAAACTCTGGAACAATGAAGTTTTTTGCACAGAACTATTCTGACTTTGATCCACAAAATCTCAGAAATAACATCTGGAGCATTGAAAATGATGATGTGTTTAGTTGTAGCATCAAAGAATACTTAACACATGGCTTCACAACTATCTCAAACACACAGATCTATAATATTTTGGAACTAGTTGAGCTTGATCAACTAATTTCAAGCTTCTCAAATGGAATTGATACATTAGTAATCAGCAATGGGTATCCCTTAAATTCAGAGCAAATCATCCAACTAAAATTAGCTCGTAGCATAATTCATCAACCAGACCTACTAATTGTCAATAACGTAATTAATAAATTACCGCATGATCTACAAAATAAAATTTTATATTATATAAAATTGCACACTAAAATAACGTTATTAAATATCTGTTATTCTTCAGATATTGGCAGTAAAGTATCTTATGATAACGTAATCAAATTAGCAGTAACCAATTAATTTAAAAGAAATATAATGAGCACAAACAAAGATAGATTTGACAATCATGATAAGGATATATTCGAAAATATAGATGGTACAACCATCTCAAAATTATATCCCCGCTTTAGTTATTTACTTATCATCTTAATGGCATTTGGAATTTTATGTATGTTTTTACCATGGATTCAAACTTCACCTGGAAATGGTACTGTTACTACACTACACCCAGAGGATAGATTGCAACAAATCGTAGCACCTGTTGGTGGTCGTGTAATAAAATGGTACGTCCGAGATGGATCACGAGTTGAATCAGGAGATAAAATTGTTGAGCTAGCCGATATTGATCCATTAAATATACAGCGACTCAACACAGAAATTGAAGCCCTGAATGATAGGTATATTGCTGCTAAAGATGCCACATCGTTAGCACTATTAAATTATAATCGCCAAAATAAGCTATTGGCACAGGGATTAACTTCACGCAAAGACATGGAAGCTGCCAATATAGCCTATCGTAAAAATATCGGTGATCAAGAATACTATAAATCATTGTTGATTAAATCTCAGGCCAGTTTATCACGGCAACAAAATCAGTTAATTTATGCCGATCGTGCAGGTTATATTGTCAACACACTATCTAGCTCGCAAACAAAAATTATCAAAGCAGGTGATAATTTAGCTACATTTGCACCAGATACAACCCAATTGGCTGTCGAAATATACATAGATGGCAATGATATTCCATTAATTAAAATTGGGCAAAGTGTAAGGCTGATTTTTGATGGTTGGCCATCAGTACAATTCAGCGGTTGGCCATCGGTGTCAATTGGAACTTTTCCTGGAGTGGTAAAGGTAATTGATTATGCAGTAAGTGCTAATGGTGGGTTTAGAGTAATTATTATTCCTGACAAAAATAGTCTATGGCCAAATAGAAATTATTTACGCCTAGGTACTCAAGTTCATGGCTATATTCAAATTAGTCAAGTTAAACTTGGCTATGAATTATGGCGTCAATTAAATGGTTTCCCAATTTCCATCAAGGATAAAGGTGGTAAATCAGACCCATACTATGGTCTAGAGACTAAGAGCTCTACTGGCGGCAGCTATGATAAATATGAAGAAGCCGACAAGTGATGGCAAATAAACCAATTAAAAATAGACCTCAAGCAAACATTTTAGCAAGTATTCTCATTGCTATACTTGCACCAATAAGTATTGCTAATGCGGAAAATTTGTCAATTCAACGCCTAGAGCACAGTCTTAATACCTGTTATCCTAAGATTTTGAATGCAGCTTTGCAACAAGAGATCAATCAAGCCAAAGCAAAACAAAATATGTCACCATTTGATACCAAATTCAATGCCTATGCTAACCAACGTGCTGGTAGCACCTACAATACTAGCTATCAAAAAGTTGAGTTTGAGAAACGATTTTATGACTTACCTATTGCCGCTTACACTGGGTTTGATATTTCAACTGGCTATACACCACAATATGATTCGGCGCAAATAACATCTACCCAGGGTAGACAGTTTATTGGGCTAAAATTTAATTTGCTCAGTGGGTTTGCTATTGATAAAGATCGGCTAAGCTTATACAATTCAATATTAGAGACGGATAAAGCTAAATACGAAATTGAACTAACTAAACTAGTAATTAAAACCGATGCAATTAAATCTTACATCACTTGGGTAATTACGGGTGCTGAATTAAAGGCTTATCAAAAATTACTTCTAACGGCTGAAAAACGCCAAAAAGCACTGGAAAAAAGATTACAAAGTGGCGATATATCAGCAATTGCGGTTAAAGAAAATTATAATTATATTTTGAAACGTAAGATTAAAGTCATGTCAGCACAGGATTATTTTAATCAATCCTCTCTCGCCTTATCGTTATATTATCGTGATAATGCATGTAATACCGTTAAGCCAGCTGAAAATTTATTACCTAAAGAATTACCTAAAGACCATACGCTTTTTGCTAGTTCTGATGATGTTGAAATTAATGAAGCAATTCGCAATCGCCCTGAATTCAAGGTAATTGAGACTCAATTGGCACAAATTCGCAACCAGCAAAAACTGGCTAAAACAGAGCTGTTGCCAAAGTTAAATTTAGCCCTGCAGTATAATCAGAATAATTCATCCACTGCAACTACATCTTACTTTACAATCAATCAACAAGAGGGAGTTGCAAAAGCAGAATTCTCTCTACCAATTGATCGAAGCTATGGAACAGGGTTGGATGAAGAAACCTCGAAAAATTTAGTCAAGCTACAAAATGAACGTCAGCTCCTTGTCGAACAAATTGCCTCGCGAGTAAAGTCTTTACATTATACCGTCAGCAACACTGCGGAACAAATCAGCTTAGCACAAAATGAATTTAGCCTATCAAATGAGCTACTCAAAGCGGAAAATAACCGTGTAATGAATGGTGATAGTAATTTCTTTATGCTTAATGCCCGTGAAGAAAATGCTACCAATTCATACTTATCCTTGCTAGGGAATTTATCAGATAATTATAAAGCAATGATCGAATATAATTTTTTGAACGGTAAAAACGTTAATTTAAACCACCTTTATACAAGTAATTAACTCGGATTTATTTGATTGGATCATCAATGAACGTCTACAGTGTCAAGTTACTACAAAAAGTACAGGCACACCTTCGTAAAGGTGGAGTAATTGCCTACCCAACCGAATCTTGCTACGGCCTAGGCTGCGACCCATTTAACTATGCCGCAATCAATAAATTAATTAAAATTAAAGGACGCTCAAAAACCAAAGGTCTAATTGTCATTGCTAGCTCCGCAAAGCAATTACATAAATTAATTCAACCAATTGCAGGCAACCAACAGCATCAACTAGCTAAATATTGGCCAGGTTTTTATAGCTTAATTCTGCGCGTTACTGCAAAAGTTCCACGTAATTTAATTGGCTCACATAGTAAAGTTGCGGTGCGTGTAAGCCTACACCTACAGGTGAAACAATTATGCGATAGCTTAAACACACCTTTAGTCTCAACATCTGCGAATAAATCTGGACATCATTCAATCAAAAGTTACCGAGAATGTCAACGTCAATTTGGGGGAAAAGTATTAGTGCTACCTGGGGAAATTGGTAAAGCGAAAACCCCATCTACTATTATTGATTGGGAGAGCCAAAGAGTTTTACGACAGTAACAATTACATGTAAAAATCTCAACTATTGGTTGAGCTAACAACTCGTGTGGCTGCAATCTCTTAAGATAAGGTGTCCAAGTTTTGTGGTACGGTTCATAGATGGCTCTTTTGCATTTATGCAACACATTGTTAAATATAATTAGGGCTTTAGTGCGGTTTGTTAGTGAAACATTTTGCTTTAATGGTATAATTGTTGCAAGGTTTATTGAGGTGCAGTTGTGTACCAATACGAGAGTTTTAATCTGTAAAATATGTTAAGTAATTTAACATTAACATTGAGCCTTTTATGAATTAAAATCCGTTTATCGCTAGATTTATATAATTAAATGACCAAAAGAAAGAGGCATCATGAAGAAGAGTATATTTTTAACCTTGGCGTTTAGTGCCTATACTTCCGCAGCGCTAGCTGGTAATCTCGAGACTACAACTACTTATTTATTTGAATTTGATAGCGCCAAAATAAATGCAGCATCACAAAAGCAGCTAAATAATATAAATAATGAATCTAATATTACAAAAATAACTATAGATGGTTATTCAGATAAGCTTGGGCCTGTAGTTAAAAATCAGAAACTAGCGCAAGATCGAGCAGAAAATGTTAAGCATGGCTTGCTTGCTAAGAACATTGATCCAAAATTAGTGATTGTAGCTTGGCATGGTTCACAGAATTCATTAGCTTCTGAGCGTTGTTTTAGTGAATTAGGTAAAGACAATTATTGGGTTATCGAAAGGTTAAAGAAAGACTTAGCGCAAGATAAATTTAATGTTCAAGGTTTGACTCCTGCAAACGCGCAACTAAAAATCAAATTAAAACACGAGTTAAGTGAGCGTGAAGCTAAACAAGATAAATTAGCCGAGTGCACAGCTCCTGATCGTCGAGTTATTGTTGTAGTTACTAGTTTAGCGGTTATGCCTCCAGCTGTTGCCGCTGTTGTACCAGTTGTTGCTGCTGCTGAGCCAATTAAAGCGGCAGTTAATGAGCCTTATGATGGATCTGGTGTCTATGTTAATATAAATGCTGGTTACGGTTCACAGCAGTTTTTACCAAATGGAACTTTTGCTGGTTCATTTAATGCAGGTTATAATTTTAATCGGGCTTTTGCGCTTGAGGGTGGTGCCGCTTTGTTGGCTGGTCAACAATATAATGTCGATAGTGCACAAATGATTTTTGATATGGCTGTTAAAGGCACAATACCGCTGTCAGATGTCTTTTCATTATATGGACGATTAGGCGCTGGATTTAGTACGCTTACTTATAATGGTACCCAAAATAGTGGGCCATCATGGTTTGCAAATAGCTCAGGGGTTATAAATAGTATGGTTGGCTTAGGTTCGGTTGGTGGTTCATTTAAATTAGATCGTCACTTTGATTTAAGAGTTGAA
>JAIETT010000087.1 GCA_019744945.1 Burkholderiales bacterium | reverse complement strand
ACATATGAAAAAAACTGTCTTGCTTGGGGCTTTAAGCCTAAGTCTTTTAGCCGCTTGTGCAACTAAAACCGTCCCAACCTCCCAACAATCAGGATTTTTGAACGATTATAATAAATTACAACTAGTTCCAAATACAGATGATGGCATGAACACTTACACTTATGTTAGTCCGACTTTCAAACGCAGCGACTATAACGCTGTAATGCTTGATCCTGTTACTATCTATCAAAAAGCGACAGAAAGTATCACTCAAGAAAACATTTACCAAGTGCGTCAAGCTTTAGATGACTCATTAAAAACCGCAGTTAGCAAACAATTTAACGTTGTAACCACACCAGGTAAAGGCACTGCACGCGTAAGCATCGCAATAACTGGTGCTGAAGTTGAGGGCGAGGGATTCAAACCTCGTAACTTAATGCCTATATCAGCAGTGTTAGCTCTAGGTGCAAAAGCAACTGGTTTAGATAACAAACAAGCGGTATTATTAATTGAGGCCAAAATAATCGATAGCCAAAGCGGCGCTTTAATCGGTGAAGCTGTAAGCTCCATGAGTAGTGAGAAATTCCGCAGTGAAGTAAAAACTAAACAGCAATTCCAAGTTTTGGCTGAAGACTGGGTTAAATCTGCGGTTAAAGCTGCTGCTGGATATACTAAGTAATATTTACTTTAGATAGCGAGTGACTAATTATAGGCTAGCCACTCGCGGATATATTTATAACCCGAGAATTAACATGACCCTGAATAAATTTCTTATTTATCTAAGTTTAACCACTTACATGATGACAACTAATGCAGCAACGAATCTTGGCAATAACCTGCCTACTACAAACAATACGGCAAACGCGCCAACAATTAATCCATACTACGGCTCCGATGGTAAGTTTGCTGGTAATAGTCAAAGTGTTAATGGTGGTACTAGCTATTATAATAACAATGGTCAATACCAAGGACAAGCTCCAACAGGAAATAACGTTTACTATAATCAGTCTGGACAGCCACAATTAATTAACTCACCAGCACAGCCATTAAATCACCCAAATAATTAAACTCTAATTAGAATTACTTCTTTGCTTGTTGATCTAAATCTCGTAAATAATTGATTCGCTCCTGAATTCGCTGCTCAAAACCCTGATCACTTGGCTGATAAAATTTGAGTTCAAGCATACCATCTGGAAAATATTGTTCATTTGTCACATAGTGATTAGGATAATCATGCGCATATTTATACTCACGTCCATAACCAAGCTCAGTCATTAATTTAGTCGGTGCATTACGTAGGTGAACAGGCACTGGCGCTGAAGAAGCATTTTTCATATACTCACGTAATTGATTATATGCCAACTCAAGACTGTTGCTTTTATTGGTTACCGCTAAATAAATTACCGCACCAGCCAAAGCTAACTCCCCCTCAGGAGAGCCCAAACGTTCATAGGTTTGTAGAGCAGTATTTACAACCACCGCAGCATTGGTATCGGCAAAACCAATGTCTTCCCATGCCATGCGTAATAAGCGCCGCCCAATATACAGTGGTTCAGCACCACTAGTCAACATACGTCCAAACCAATACAATGCGGCATCTGGATTCGATCCGCGCACCGATTTATGCAATGCTGAAATTTGATTATAAAATTCTTCGCCGCCTTTATCAAAGCGTTGCAAATTTTTAGGTACTATTTGTTTAATCAAGTCACTATCAATTTTGCTTTGCCCACTGGAGTTACCCACTAACTCAAGTAAATTAAGCAAACGTCTGGCATCCCCGTCGCTTAAATCTATCAATAACTCCATAGCATCAGGCGTTAACTCAATCTTTCCCAAATAAGTTAATGCTTTATTCAACAGCAACTGCAAATCATCGCGCGTAAGACTTTCTAGCACATAGACCTGCATGCGTGATAATAACGCGTTATTTATTTCAAACGATGGATTCTCAGTAGTAGCACCGATTAAAATTATTGTTCCCTCTTCAAGATGATGTAAAAAAGCATCTTGCTGAGCTTTATTAAACCGATGAATTTCATCCACAAATAACACGGTTGGCTTATCAAATAGGCTGCGTGCATTTTGCTCAGCCTGCTCAAGTGCTTCTTTAATGTCTTTAACGCCACTAAAAACCGCCGAAAGTTTAATTGCATGACAATCAAGAGTCGTCATGAGAATGTTTGCCAAACTAGTTTTACCAACTCCTGGCGGCCCCCATAAAATCATTGACTGTAATTTACCTGCCGCCAGCAAATTTGCCAATGGTGCATGCTTAGCAACTAGGTGCTTTTGCCCGATAACCTCAGCTAAAATCTTAGGGCGCAATAACTCTGCAAGTGGCTGCATCTAATAACTCCTTTTATTCAATCACATGATTATACTAAAGCTTTGTTATAATACTATCCTTAAAATACAAACGGAATAATTAAATGGGTCACGTTCACATTACAGTTGCGGCTATTATTGAATATAATCAAAAATTTATCCTCGTTACTGATAAAACGACTGAGGGTTTAAAACTAAATCAACCAGCTGGTCATGTTGAAGCAAATGAATCAATTACTGCAGCGGTAATTCGTGAAGTTAAAGAAGAAACTTCATTAGATTTTATTCCCGAAAAATTAATTGGCGTGTATTACTTCCAAGCTAATCCAGAAAATACTTATTTACGCTTTTGTTTTAGTGGTAGCATTAGCGATTATACGCAAACACCGCAACCAGCAGAAAACGATGATGACGTAATTGAAGCTAATTGGTATCCTGAAAACGAAATTCGCGCTCGACTAAGTGAACATCGTAGCCCAATTGTGCTGCAATGTTTGGATGACTATTTAGCTGGTAAGCAATTTCCACTTGAAGTCTTAGTTCACTATACTAAGCCAACGGCATAATTTAATATAACAATTTTTATTGAATCGCAAAAATGACCAAAGTAGTAATTGGAATGTCAGGCGGAGTTGATTCGTCGGTTGCCGCATATTTATTAAAACAGCAAGGTTACGAAGTAATCGGTATTTTTATGCAAAACTGGGAAGATGACGACAACGATGGTTATTGCACCATTAAGCAGGATAGTATGGATGCGATTGCGGTGGCAGATGTACTTGGAATTGATATTGAAATTGTAAATTTTGCCAAAGAATATAAGGAACGAGTGTTTAGTTATTTTCTAAGCGAATATCAAGCAGGCAGAACCCCAAACCCAGATGTATTATGTAATTCAGAAATTAAATTCAAAGCCTTTTTAGAACATGCTATTAGCTTAGGCGCTGAATTTGTAGCGACTGGGCATTATGTAGCAAAGTGTACAACGGATTTTGGCGAAGTTTTAGTCCGCGCTGCCGACAATAACAAAGATCAAAGTTATTTTCTGTATCGCCTAAATCAACATCAAATTTCACATTCGTTATTTCCACTTGGACAAATTATTAAGCCAGAAGTACGCAAAATTGCAGAAAAATTAAACTTACCCAATGCGAACAAAAAAGACAGCACGGGGATTTGTTTTATTGGTGAACGCCCTTTTCGTGAGTTCTTACAAAAGTATATGCCAACTAAGACTGGAAAAATGGTTACACCTAGTGGTAAAATACTTGGTGAACATCAAGGCTTAATGTTTTATACCATCGGTCAACGCAAGGGACTTGGAATTGGTGGTGATGGTGAGCCCTGGTTTGTTGCGGCTAAAAATTTAGCAACTAACGAACTAATTGTGGTTCAAGGGCATCAGCATCCATTATTATTGAAACGTACTTTACGAGCGGAACAATTAAGTTTTGGCCAAACAACGACCCCAAAAGAAGGACGTTATAGTGCAAAAACACGCTATCGTATGCAAGACGCAAACTGTGAATTAATTTACTTGAATGAGCAAACCATTGAACTACGCTTTGATGAAGCACAATGGGCAATTACCCCAGGACAGTCGGTGGTAATTTATGATCAAGAATTGTGCCTTGGTGGCGGAATAATCAGCTAATCAAAAACCAACAAGCCTTATACCTTATTAACTCCAAATATACTTTTCAAAAGGATCATCATGGCGAACAAAGCTTATAAATCTGAGGCAATGGATTTTATTAAAACCTTGCTCGAAAAACCAGGTAATCATGAACAACAAATGAAATTACGTAGTACATGGTGGGATAAGGGATTCATTGATCAAGATGAACAACGAACTAATAGCGAATCAAATATAAAACCACAAGCTTATGTCTATTTTTCATACCCGACTAATAAATAAATGTTAAAAAGTCAATTAACTGACGAATTACATCAGTATTGCTTAACTTATGGCATTCGCGAACATCCTGTTTTGGTCAAACTACGCCAAGAGTCTGAGAAATTTAGCAATAAACAGATGCTAATTAGCCCAGACCAAGGGGCGCTAATGGCCATGCTTGCGCAACTAATGAATGCACAGAGTTACCTCGAAATTGGCACATTTACTGGTTATAGCACACTATGGATGGCACTAGCCATGCCTGTAGATGCACAAATTACAACAATAGATCTTAGCGCAAGACATCTGGATCTAGCACAGACTTATTGGCAAGAAGCACAAGTCTCAACTAAAATAACACCATTAATCGCACCAGCCGAACAAAGTCTCCAACAACTCTGTGGTGAAAAAAGTAATTATTTTGATATCGCTTTAATTGATGCAAATAAATCGCAATATATTGAATACTATGAGTTATGTTTAAATTTAGTTCGCCCAGGTGGTTTAATTATAATTGATAATGTATTGATGTATGCACAAGTGCTTGAGGATAACCCGCGTAAAAATTACGTAAAAATTTTACAGACTCTTAACCGAATGTTAAAAGATGATTCCAGAATTGATTTATGCCTCCTACCTGTTGGGGATGGCATGACTTTAGCTCGTAAAAGGACAAACAATGAAACGAAGAGTTAGACAAGACAAACTACATAATCAAATGAATGTAGTTCCATATATTGATGTAATGTTAGTGCTCTTAGTAATTTTCATGGTAACCGCACCAATGTTTACACCTGGCGTAATTAATCTACCAAGCGTAGGTAAATCATCACAAGTCACTAAACAGCCTTTAGAAATCAACATTGACGCCACTGGTAATTACTCTCTGACACAAAATAATAAGACCACGTCAATTGCAACACTTGATGAATTAGCTAGCCAAGCCGCACAACTCTCAACTGCAGATACTCCTGTGGTTATATCGGCTGATTAAGAGGTTCAATATGACAAAGTAATTACTGTCGTAGATAAGTTGTA
>JAIETT010000164.1 GCA_019744945.1 Burkholderiales bacterium | reverse complement strand
TCTGGTTGCGTTAGTGATATTACCTTATGGTAAAATGATTAATCATCATAAGGCAATCATTAGCAAACAGGAAGAAAGTTAATAAAAATATCTTATCTGATCTACGGCAACAATTGAATAATACTTGTTGCCGTAGTACATTTCACAGTTTAAACCCACATTATAATCTGTTCAATTAATTAAACTCCACTACCAATCACGCGTGGAAATAACATGATGTTGGGATTAGCCCCCGTGGTCGTACCTGGTTTAATGTACGAACGTTCATACATGTTGATCGGTGTATTGGCAGGAATTAGCGTATTGCCATTCAAGTTAATACAATAGTTCGGCGCAATGGAGCAAGTTTTTGAAACTAACGCAACATATAAATTGGGTAAGGCTGATTTTAATTCAGGTGAGGCCTGAGCGTAAAGATTTAATTCTTCGAGCACCGCTTGCGCCGAACCAGTTAGAACCCCGCTATTAAAACCAACTGCGTTAGGGTTAGTTTGTGAAGAACTTGCCACGCCCGCGGCATCGGTTGCATTATACACATCTAATGAAATATAGCTGGAATTGTTTAATAAGTTATGATTTACACCTGCCAAAAATAGCGTGTTAGATTCGCCTAAAGTAATTTTTGGTGAAAAGGCATACGTACTAGTATCCTGATTATCGCCAGCACAAATTGTGCCTTTGGCGATGCAGTCGCTGCCGACTAAACCATGTGGGATGCCATCAATATCAATAGTGGTGTGCTCCATCGTTTTGCTGGTAATCGTTTGGCTTGGGGTTTGAGCCATTAGCCAAGTTTGTAATAATCCAGCTAATTCATCGAGTTGGGTTTGAAGTTGCAACTCAGTAGCTCCAATTCGTGAAGTGTATTGGTTGGTGGGATATTTAGTCACGCTTAAATTTGGATTTGAAACTTTATACACCACTACATTGCTAGCAACATTATTGAGCCAAGCATTACCAGCACTAGCATCTTGCGGAATTGCATAGCGGATTAAATTCACCAAATCATCGGCTTCGCGCCCATTCCCAGTTTTTACATTTGCCCCAATTGGTTCGATAAAAATCGAGTTTGGATTAATGCCACTTGCGGTGGCTTGGCTAATTAAATCATTCGCCAGTGTTTGATTTGAGGTGGTAATGTACATGATCATGTTGCCATTCCATGGTGTCATATAATTGTTTTGGATAATCGTATTATTTATATTATTACCGATGCTACCAAAGATTTCATAACGCGCTGGATCTGGCGATAATACTTGGAGTGGATCGCTGCTGGTATAATTGCTTGATTCGGTACTAAAAACATAACTTTGATAACCAAAATAGGCTCCTTTAGGTGGATATGCCACGAGCGTAACCATCGCATCATGATCGCTTAATCTAAAAATAATATCAGTTGGCGTTCCATTCGGGGTAGATTCAATTAATTGTTGCGCATAATATGGATCAACAAATGAACTTTCAATTGGCAACTGGGGAATTATATATGGAGCGGCGGGATTATTACCAAAACAGCTGCCAAAAATACCGACAAAGAGTGGGCAATCGCTATTGCTAAAGAGAAAAATGCTGCCTTGTGTCACGCTATAACCTGTAGTGTTTAGACTATTTACCCAATTTGAATAGCTGGACATGGTGTTGCTCGAAGCGCTGCTAGTGCTGCTGCCACTACTACAACTGGTTGCGAGTAATGCGGCAAGGGCTAATCCTAACGCCGTGATTGGTTTAGTCGATGGTGTTTTAAACATGGTTATTCCTCAATTAGAACTTGGTTTGTGATGCAATTATTCGTGTTGCGAGCAGATGATTTCGGTTGAGCTTAGTTTTGCTATAGTATAAATTATCTGATTTTACTTAAATTCGGAGTCGATTTTAACATTAAAAAATTAGTTTACAAATTAAATTTTTGAAATAGGTTGAATATGTTGTTGGTATTTGTTGTATTATGAAACAAAATATGAAAATATCCATTTCGGATAACATTTGGCAGTTGATTTATATTATAATATGACCGCATTTTAAGTTATTTTTTAAACTTTATAGGGATAGTAAATTGAGAATTCATCCGACAAAATTATTAAGCCTGTTAGCGCTATCGATAGCGCTTATTTCTTGTAATGGCGGCAGTAGCAGCACTACTACAAACACAGATCAGTGGATGCCGTTATCTGTAGCTTACGAGATATTGAATACGGGAAACGTAATGAGTAATCCAGAGTCTGCGATTCCCACCTATAAAAATGGTGGGTCAAATTCGATCACTGGAGATGAGTGGGAATCCTACACGCCACCGTCTCCATATATAAAAAATACGACCCGCAATTTACAGTTTAATGAACAAATATTTATTTCATCGCCAGGGCAAATGCCTGGTGTAAGTACCTATATTACTACTGAACCTGATGGTTATACTTGGGGTGCTATGTCAACTGCGATTAACGCGATGTATCCTTTTGAGTCAAATGGGCCATATGCTGCATATCCAAGTGCTTATGCCGCTGGTAATCTGGTTACAACGCCAGTTGCGGGAACGGTTAAAGTTACGGTCAACTATAAAGCTCAAGATATGAAATGGTGGGCATATGAAAGTGGTTACTCATCGGGTAAAAAAATTGCGCGCTATTTCATTACCGATCCATACGGCAATCAATATATTATGCATGCATCAGGTGAGTCAACACCTGCAACCGTGCTACGGGCATTTGAGTCAGCAGTGTTACCAACTGGTTGGACTAAGCAAGGACCAGTTTATTTAACCGCAGATAAAATTTTAACTCCTTCTGTTGCACCCGGTTATATTTATGAATATAATTTGATACGCGATAGTGCAGACAATACTTATCACCAATGTGTTTGGGGGCTTGGTGGTGTTAGTACCACGGCTCAAGTGCAGGGGCTGCCAATTTGGGGCGCTACAGTTGCAACGACACTGCGTATTGACAAATCATGGGACAATTTAATCTACGAGGGTGGCGGTGCAACGTTATTTATTTTTGGTCGTGAGTTGACTGCTGGTGTGAATACGATTGCCAACTTTAATCCAAGTAATGGTGATATGTTAGGCTTTGATGGCCAAACCTACACTACTCAGAATACCGCCAATGGAATGCAAATTCAATTATCGGGTGGGGCGAGTATTTTATTGTCAGGAATTAGTACTTTTGATCCTAGTTGGATCCAATATTAGTCTTATTCAGAAGATAAAAAAGAGTCACATTTGTGGCTCTTTTTTTGATCAATTTCTTAGGTTTTATTCATCGTAGTTTATGCCAATTAATTTGTGAAAAATTATTGTTGGTCATAGGTTCCTAATTACGAATCTACCATACGAATAATGGCATATATCTGCCTTGTCGTGACGCGCTGTAAATTATAAATACTATAGAATCAACCTCTTCCGTTTGCTCATGATGTCAACATATTTGTTGACAGTCTACAAAACAAAGTAGCATTATAATTATGCTAATTGCATTTGCTGTGATTTAGCTGTAGTTTTATAAGCTTTAAAAATGATGAAAGTTCGTTAAGATGTTCTTTGTTAATTAAGGAATATGGGCACTATTAAAAACATGATTTTAAAGTGCCCATTTAATTGCCGAACTGAGTTATTTACACTTTTACGCTATAGCATAAATAATTTACTTATACGTTAACTAGATATAAAAATTAAAACCTTAAGGATGATTTTATGAAAATAAATAAATACGCCAATGTACTATCGTGCTTGGTAGCGGCTTTGATCTTAACGGCATGTAATTCTGGTAGTAGTCAATCAAATAATGTTGCGCCACCACTGGATGCAACATCAACAACATACAATAATATTGCGGTTTTAAATAATCCGTCGGTAAATGATGTTACCAATATTGCAAATTATAAACTAAATTTGACCAATCAACCATTTTATAACACTGTTGTGTTGTTTGCCTCAAATATACATGGTAATACACCAGATGAAGCATCCTTATATAACAATCAATACTTGACTGAACTACTGGATACTCCTGAAGGAATTGCGGTAATTCGTGGTTTACAACACGCAGGAATAAAAGTTCAACTTTCATACTTAGGCGATTGGCAAAATGCAGGTTGGTCATGCGCTATGAGTGCAAAGGGAGTAGAGTCATTGTCAAATCAAATGGTTGCAGCTGTAAATCATTATGGTGCAGATGGTATCATGATTGATGATGAATACTGCAAATTGCAGTGGTCATGTTAATGCTTTTTATGCGCTGGTGAAGTCAATTAAAACTAATCCAGCCTTTGCAGGCAAAGTTTTAACTAAGGCCTTGTATGATGACTCGCAGTATTTTAAGAAACCATACAACGTTGCTGAATACCTAGATGCTGGTTATGAAATGACTTATGATGACAATGTTAATGATTTAACGCCGTATATTGGCTATGGGATGTCCAAGAGCAATCTTGGATTAGGCGTGAATCCTGGTAATACGCTTGATGGAGTTGGGGTGGTAACTCAAGCGGTTATTGCGCATGGTTATTCTACTATGATGGTTTGGGCGCCGAATACAGTTCCTGCATTTATTGCCTCGACTGAATCTGCAGCAAGTTACTACACCCAAATTGCACAAGGTGAATATGGTCAAAATGCTACAGTCACTTATCAAGCAGAAAGTAATTAAACTAAATGAAAGCTGATTGAGTGACTTGTTTTACCAAATTATTTAATAAATCGTCCTGCATAAATTTTATTTGCTTGTTCTATTTCAAGAATTTTGTCTATATACAATGTATTTTGCAGGTATGCCAAGATTAAAAATTATTAATCTCTACATCAAATTATAGTGAAGTTAGATTCGTTGAGTGTGGTTTTTATGGGGTGATAGATTTGTGTGCAGCAAATAAAGACCTCTATTGGGTATTTTATGTGGTTTTATGCTGCGTTGCAGCAAGGCGTTTATGTGAATATTGGGTGTAATGTGCTACAATTTGGTTTTCATTATGTTAGCGTAAACATTTAGTGCTTTGATTAATCGTTTTCCCGCTTTAGCTGATAATCAGTATCACTGACTTACTTGCTGCAATAGTTTAAATCTTAGTCATGCAATTAATCAATTGCTACTTAAGAGCCAGTTTTTGTGTTTGTCGCTGAAAAATCACTAACGATTTATCGTTCTAAATAGTTGTAGAGTTCTGTAACTAAAGCGTAATCAATTTTAAAGGAATTAACATGGCAGCAGTGCAATTAAAACAAGTAACTAAAGAATATCCAAATGGTTTCAAAGCGGTACACGGTATTGATTTGGA
>JAIETT010000138.1 GCA_019744945.1 Burkholderiales bacterium | reverse complement strand
CTCTCAGAACTTTCAACTAAAAGTGGTAATTCATATAAATACTACTCTTTACCAAAACTAGCTGCGGCTGGTTTTAATTTAAAAAAACTCCCAGTTTCAATTCGGATTGTTTTAGAAGCCGTACTGCGTAACTACGATGATATTAAAATTACCGAAGAGCACATTAAACAATTGGCTACTTGGAATGCTACGGCTGAACGTAGTGATGAAATTCCTTTTGTGGTTGCTCGCGTGGTGTTACAAGATTTTACAGGTGTTCCATTGTTGTGTGATTTAGCGGCGATGCGTACGGTTGCAAATAAATTAGGCAAGGATGCCAAAATTGTTGAACCATTAGTGCCGGTGGATTTAGTGGTTGATCATTCGGTACAAATTGATTATTATGGCACTACCGATGCCTTACGTGAAAATATGGAACTAGAATTTGAACGCAATAATGAGCGTTATCAATTTATGAAATGGGGCATGCAAGCCTTCGATACTTTTGGGGTGATTCCTCCTGGGATTGGGATTGTTCATCAGGTCAATCTGGAACATTTATTCCACGGTGTGCAATCTAAGGCTGGCGTTATTTATCCAGATACCTTAGTTGGTACCGATTCACATACCACCATGATTAATGGGGTTGGGGTTGTCGGCTGGGGTGTCGGTGGAATTGAAGCCGAAGCTGGTATGCTTGGTCAACCAGTTTATTTCCTAACGCCTGATGTAGTTGGCGTTGAACTTAAAGGCAAATTAAATGAAGGTATTTTAGCAACCGATTTGGTGCTAACTATTACCGAAATGCTACGTAAAGAAAAAGTAGTTGGTAAATTTGTCGAGTTCTTCGGTGAGGGAGCAACGAGCTTATCGGTAACTGACCGTGCAACTATTGCGAATATGGCACCAGAATACGGCGCAACGATGGGTTTCTTCCCTGTGGATAGCGAAACTGTACGCTTCATGCGTGCAACTGGACGCAGTGAGGAAGATTGCGAAGTTTTCGAGAGCTATTTTAAAGCGCAAGACATGTTTGGTATTCCAGCCGCTGGCGAAATTGAATATACTAAAGCCTTATCTTTAGATTTGTCTTCTATTAAACCATCTTTAGCTGGTCCAAAACGTCCACAAGATCGAATTGAATTAGACCAAATGGAAAATAAATTTAATTCATTATTTGTGCAATCAATTGCTGAGAGCGGTTTTAATAAAACAGCAGCTCAATTAACCGAACGTTATCCAACTAAAGCTGGGATTGATATTGGTAATGGCGATGTTCTAATTGCTGCCATTACCTCATGTACCAATACCTCTAATCCAACGGTGCTATTAGCGGCTGGTTTGTTAGCTAAAAAAGCGGTTGAAAAAGGTTTAAAAGTTCACCCACGGGTTAAAACTTCATTAGCACCAGGCTCACGAGTAGTCGCGGATTATTTACAAAAAGCTGGCTTGCAAGAGTATTTGGATCAATTAGGTTTCAATATTGCGGCATTTGGTTGTACCACGTGTATTGGTAATGCTGGTGATTTACGTCCTGAATTCAATGAAACCATCATTGAAAAAGATGTAATTGCCTGTGCGGTGTTATCGGGTAATCGTAACTTTGAAGCGCGGATTCATCCAAATATTAAAGGTAATTTTTTAGCTTCTCCGCCGTTAGTTGTTGCGTTTGCCTTAACTGGTAAAGTTAATGTTGATTTGACTCATGAACCAATTGGCAAAGGCTCCGATGGTAAAGATGTATTCCTAAAAGATATTTGGCCAACTAGTGAAGAGATTGCTAAATTAATGCCATTGGCGCAAAATGCCGATACGTTTACACGTTTATATAGTCACTTAACTAAAGATCATGATTTATGGAATAATATTCAGTCAGCAACAGGTGATGTTTATACTTGGCCTGATTCAAGCTATATTGCTGAACCGCCATTCTTTGATAACTTCTCAATGAGCTATGGCGATATTCATGATATTAAAGCAGCTAAACCTTTGATGATTCTTGGGGACTCGGTTACGACTGATCATATTTCTCCCGCTGGTTCATTTAAAGCAACTACGCCTGCTGGAAAGTATTTATTATCCCGTGGTGTAGCAGCTAAAGATTTTAACTCCTATGGTTCGCGCCGTGGTCATCATGAGGTAATGATGCGCGGTACTTTTGCCAATGTACGGATTAAGAATTTAATGATTCCTGCGGCTGCTGATGGTGCTCGAGTTGAGGGTGGTTATACTTTATATAATGGTGCGCAAACCACTGTTTATGAAGCTGCGATGCAGTATATAGCTAGCCACACTCCAACGGTGATTATAGCTGGAGAAGAGTATGGTACGGGCTCTTCACGCGATTGGGCAGCTAAAGGTACACAGTTACTTGGGGTTAAAGCCGTGGTAGCTAAGAGCTTTGAGCGGATTCATCGTTCAAATTTAGTTGGTATGGGGGTTTTACCGTTGCAATTTAAAGCTGGGGTTAACGCGGATAGTTTAGGTTTACTTGGTACCGAGACCTATGATGTTCTTGGCGTCACTAATGAGCTTAAAGCCCAACAAGATTTAACTTTGCGCATAACTTATGCGGATGGTCAAACTAAGGATGTTGCGGTACTTTGTCGGATTGATACACCAATTGAAGTAGAGTACTATAAACATGGTGGTATCTTACCATATGTTTTACGTGAAATCTTAAGCAAGTAATTGCTCAAACAATAAAAACCGCGAGTAGTGTAAACCTACTTGCGGTTTTTTGTATTTATAAAATAAGCTCAACCGCGAGAATTTTCTTCGCGGTTGAGCTTATTTTAGTGTATATGTGCTAATTAGGCTTTATAAAACACAAAGTATTTAGTTTGGTATGCGACTTGCATCCGGTGTGCCCATTTAGGTTGATTGCGTAATGAGCGATCAGCGTAATGAGTCATGTTGCTAGCAGTTTGTAGACTGCTGTTCTCGTTTTGAGATTTATCTACGTTATCAAATGCGCGCGCTAATTGATCGGCTTCGTAGATTTTGTAGTAAGAGGTCATCTCTTGGTAGTTTTCGAACTGAAGTTTCTTCGGGGTCTTCTTAGTCCAACTAAATTGATTTTTTTCAAAAATAACGCTACAGGCGTCTTGGTTAGATTGTTGCATGCGGTTAACCACCACACGATTAATTAATTGACACTCTTTGTCAGATGTTCCACGACATTCTTTGTATAAATTAATTGCCATACACAGTTGTGCTGATACGATTAGCATTGACTACTCCTTGTGGGTAATTGATTTGAGTTCCTTTACAAAAGCAAATCATTATAAAAAATATCTACACATAGTGTGTAGATTTGTTAAGAGCAGGATTATCACATAGAAGCAAGTTGTTTGTCAAGCGCTGTTTCGTGTAAGTTATTGAAAAAATTGATTATTTAGTTGGTGTAAACTCCACATAATTTGAATTATAACAGAGTTTTAGTCGTAATATGGCGTGCTAAACGTATTTGTTAGTCAATTAAATATATAAATCTGTTGTATAAAGTTGCGTTAAATTTTTATTTTGGTGTTGTTTTTGTGGTGTGCTGGGGTTTTGGCAAAAAATAAACGCGGGGATCGCCGCGCTTATTTTAGTGGAGTTTGCTTAGAAAGCTAGCTAGCTCAGGTGGTAGCGGACAATTTACTTCAAGTGTTTGTTGAGTCATTGGGTGTGTAAATTTAACGTGATGAGCATGGAGGAACATACGTTTTAAACCCTGTTTGGCTAGTAATTTGTTTTGTTCAAAGTTACCGTATTTGTCATCGCCAGCGATTGGGAAACCTAAATATTGGAGATGAATACGAATTTGGTGAGTGCGACCAGTTTGTAAATCTGCGTTGACTAAGCTAAATTCCGTATATTTCTTTTTAAGGGTAAAGATGGTGTGAGAAAACTGTCCGAGCTCTTGATCAATTCGTACGCGGCGCTCACCATCTTTATTGGTGTATTTATAAATCGGGGCTTTAACATTGCGTTTTTCATCACGCCAGGCGCCTAATGTTAGGGCAAAATACTCTTTGGTGATTTGATTCCTTTTCATTTGCTCTTGTAGTTCAACCAGAGCTAGGCGTTTTTTGGCTAAAATTAGAATTCCTGAAGTCTCCTTATCGAGTCGATGAGCGAGTTCAAGAAATTTATATAATTTAGCTTGGCGGAGTTGTTCAATTACACCAAAAGAAACTCCACTGCCACCGTGGCATGCAACGCCGTGCGGTTTATTTATGATTAAGTAGTAATCATCCTCAAAAATTATTGGAAAAGTTGCCGCAGGAACAACTTTATTTATTTGACTAGTTTCAGAGACCCGAATAGGTGGAATGCGGATAATGTCGCCGAGTTGAACTTTGTCATTAACTAGGCAGCGAGCCTTATTAATCCTGACTTCTCCGCTACGGATGATGCGATATAAATGGCTTTTGGGAACGCCTTTTAAGATCTTAATAAGGAGGTTATCGAGGCGTTGATTTTCATCAGCTTCAGAGACGGTATAAAAATTTACTTGGTTTTGGTTTATTTCATTCATTTTGATATTCATTATAGTTTATAATTAGAGGTTGGTTATATTGTATTCAGCATAATTGTAACTGATTTATTAACTTGAAGTTAGCATTGTTAGGAAAGACCTATTTCTGATGGCTGATTTATAGTATAAATAAACGGTTATTCCTTGATTTATCTGAGCTAGAGAGATATGCGGCGTAGGTGCCAATAAATTAAGTTCTTGGATGTTCAAAACTAATGAACAGCAAGCTGCCATGGTAAATATAATCAAATAAAAGATATAAAATGTAAAAATATTTTAGCTAGTTGCTTTGCTAGCTTGTTATGTAATAATTACTTCATGGTATGACTTTTGAAAGACATAAATTCCAGATCAACAATTAGATGATTGCCGAATTGTGCTTACTCGCTTTTGGAGTAAATAAATAATATCATACTGATAAATAAAGAGTGTATCGACAATTAATTTTAGACTAACTTTACTTCATGGAGAAGAGGGTTTAATTAGTATTGATTAGATTGCCAGTTTTAAAAACAATTTATTAAGTGATTCTATGGAAATTCAAAATTAAAGTTTTCAAAGTTTAATTGGTTTAGGTTATAAATTAAATAATTTTAACTAAATCGTGCTACTTTGGGGGAAATAATTACAAACAAGTTTGCTAAGTTTAATTGGCCGTGAAAGGTTTAGTTAAGCATGAAAAGAATGTTATTTAACGCAACTTATGCTGAAGAGCTAAGAGTTGCCGCCGTTGAGGGGCAAAAGTTAATTAACTTTGATATTGAAACGAGCAGCAAAGAGCAGCG
>JAIETT010000225.1 GCA_019744945.1 Burkholderiales bacterium | reverse complement strand
GATCCCGAAGCTGTAAGCAGACCCGCACTTTTTTAAGGTTCATTAGAATATTCCTCTTGACGGCATAGGTGGGGCTTCTTCACAACTAGTTAATACAAATCAATTCGGCATTAATCAAATCACTAACCGTTACACCACCGGCATAACTAATCGAAGATTGTAAATCTTCTTGTAGCTCAACCAATAAGCGCTCCATATTCCCGCGGTAATCAATCAAAATCTTTTTACCTTCGACGTTTTTATATTCACCTTTATTGTATTGCGATGCAGAACCATAATATTCTTTATATGCACGTGGCAAAGAGCGACCATCCATGGTAACTTCAATAATATTACCAGCTGATTGATCATAACCTGCAAATAAACTTCCTGCCATCACCATGGTTGCACCACAAGCAAAAGCTTTCGCAACATCACCATGCTCAACTACCCCACCATCAGCAATCAAAGGAACGCCTGCTGCTTGAGTGTACTCAGCACACTCTAAAACCGTAGTTACCATTGGACGATGAAAACCAGTTTTATTTTTGGTAATACACACTTTACCACCCGCAATCCCAGCTTTTAACGCATCAGCACCCCACGCATGAATTTCACGCGCAGCCTCAGCTGAGGCAATATTGCCAACGATCAAAAAGGTTTTAAAATGTTCTTTAACATATTTAATCATTTTCTCGGCTTTAGGACACCACGCATTAGCAATATCCAAAGTCATAAATTCAGGAGTTAAACCAGCTAATTGGAGTTGTTGTAACTGAGCGATTGTATCTTCATTCACACCAATACTAATTGAAGCAATCAAACCAAGGGATTGCATATGACTAACAAACTCAACACTATCTACATTAAAGCGATGCATTGTATAAAACCAACCCCGCCGAGCTAGAAACTCGCAGGTATCGACATTTACCACTGATTTCATGTTGGATGGGTAAACTGGCATGACAAATTTATGTCCACCAAAAATCACCGACGTATCACACTCTTTACGGCTAGTAACCTTGGTTTGACGCGGACGCAGATAAATATCTTGGTAATTGTACTCACGCGCAACGATAGTTTTAAACATGGATTTATCCTATAAAATATTTTAACCATTATTTTACCGCAAAGTAGCGTTGAGCGTTTATACAAACCAAAGCTACGCACTCACAGTTACTTAATACAACACCAATCCTACAAACACATCTTTTTACTAATTTTATCTACCATATGTAGCTTTATACGTGAAATTATCAACTCAACATGTTATAATACAGCATGTAAACATTAATTATTTTCTTATTATTTCATTTATTTAAGGATTATTAAACATGAAAAAATTATTATTAGCATTAATTACTTCCTCTGTAACATTAGTTTTTGCTGATGCTAATCCAGTGTATGTTCAACTTCAAGCAGGTGCTTCATTCTCCCCAAATTTCGGTTCTGGTGTTGATGGTGCAGGTGCTGTACGTGCTGATGTTGGTTATATGTTTAACCAATACGTTGGACTTGAAGGTGGTTTCACTGGGACAACTAATCCAGGTAACAGCGCAAATAGCAATGCAGTAGCACAAAGCTATGGAAATATACCATCTGGATTACAATTCTATGATGTATCAGTTAAAGGTGTTCTACCTTTAGGTGAAATATTTGACTTACATGGTCAAATCGGTGGTGCATATGTGACTGGTGGATTGAACTCTTATGGCGCAAACGATGCTACAATTAAAGCATTAGTAGCAGCAGGGGTTGGCTTTAATCTTACCAAACAATTTGCTTTAACTGTAAATGACTATCAATATTTAGGCGCTGAAGCTGGTTCTTTATCTGGAGCTGGTGGCAACACTAACATCGTTATGGGTGGTGTTGCTTATAAATTCTAGTCAATGATATTACATACAAAAAGCTTAACCTAACTGGTTAAGCTTTTTGTTACCCACGCTTTAGCGGATCAAAAAAATAAGCCACTAATTTAAATAGTGGCTTATTTACCTCTAAGAATTCATTATAAACGCCATATAATATAACCGCGTGCACGAATCTCATCTTTAGGTAAAATTGATTTTACATCAATAACTATCCCACCAGGTGTTACTTTAGCCAATAACCCATCCAAAGATAAATCTTTAAACTCTTGATGCGCTACCGCAACTATCAAGAGTGGAACTTGAGGAATATCAGCAAAATTAGTAAATTTAACCCCATATTCATGTTGGGCATCCGGTGCATCGGCAACTGGATCACAACAATAAACTTGCGCATTATAGTCTTTAAGCTCATTAATAATATCAATTACTTTAGTGTTACGTACATCAGGACAATCTTCTTTAAACGTAAAACCTAGCAAACCAACTTGTAAGTTAGCAAAATCTAAACCATGCTTCAAGACTAACTTAATTCCTTTACGAGCCACATAGCGCCCCATATTATCATTAATCCGACGACCAGCCAAAATAACTTGTGGAATATAACCAAGCTGTTCAGCACGATAAGTTAAATAATAGGGATCAACCCCGATACAATGACCACCAACTAAACCTGGACGAAATGGCAAGAAATTCCATTTAGTACCTGCAGCTTGTAGAACCTCTTCAGTATCAATTCCCATCCGATCAAAAATCACCGATAATTCATTCATAAACGCAATATTTAAATCACGCTGTGAATTTTCAATAACCTTAGCCGCCTCAGCAACTTTAATCGAGCTGGCTTTATGCACACCAGCCGTAACTACCGAAGCATATACCGCCGCCACAATATCTAAGGTTGCCTGATCTTGACCTGAAACAATTTTATGAATGGTGGTAAAACTGCGCTCTTTATCACCTGGATTAATCCGCTCAGGTGAAAAACCCACGGTAAAATCAACGCCACCTTTAAGACCTGATTCGCGTTCTAAAAGCGGAATACAAATATCTTCGGTAACCCCTGGATAAACCGTTGATTCATAAACGACGATATCACCTTTTTTAAGTGCTTTACCCACCGTAATCGAAGCTTTGATAACCGGCGTTAAATCTGGCACATGTGCATTATCTACAGGCGTTGGCACTGCGACAATATGAAAATCGGCTTTACTTAATTCATGCAGGTCACAGGTATATAAGATATCAGTGGTAGCTAAATCTTCGACCGTGGTTTCTTCGGTGCGATCAAAACCCTGCTTAAGCTCTAGAATTCGTTGTGGATTAATATCAAATCCAATACATTGTTTTTGCTTACCAAAAGCTACTGCTGCTGGCAATCCAACATAGCCTAACCCAACTAATGACACAATACGATTATGCATCTACTATTCTCCTAAAAAATGAGTATGACATTATAATATAACCCACATTAAACTTGTGGATATTTTTTGGTTAACAATTTAGCTTTAAAAATTAATATTTTTGGAGTTTTAAATTTAACTAATCGAATATAGAAATACGTATAGTACAAAACATACCCCAATAATCCCAACAAGGTAATAACGTTACTTTTATACCCTAAAAGAGCAATAACGCTAGGTGGAATAATTATAGTTAACATTAATGGCATAACTCGAGCATTTCGATATATCATCGGTGAATTACGCGGCAAGCAGCGATCAAACACGAGTTGATGCAGATGTAAATTATCTGGTTGCGTCGCTTTGGTTTTGTGAATAAATTTACGCCGAATAATCGTAAATACTGTCTCAGTAATCGGATAAGCCGCTAATAATAATACCGTATAAGGTGAAATCTGGCCGACATGGCGTTCAACTAGGTTAATACTAATAAACGCAATCATAAAACCAATCGAATATGCCCCTCCATCACCAAGAAAGATTCTACCGCGTGGATAATTATATACCCAAAAACCAAATACCGCGGCAGTAAAACTTAGCGCGACAATTACCAACGTCATATCACCTAAACACCAACTCAGGTAAGCTAAACCAAGAGCATTAATCATAGCCGAGGTTGAAGATAGTCCATTATAACCATCAACAATATTATAAGAATTAGCAACACCAACTACCGCAAAACACGTAACGGCAAATGCTAGCACATCAACACTAAGCACTAAGTCCAAGTTTATATGTGCTAAATGACGAATCATTGGCATAGTATGTGAAATAAATACCGCAAAAACAACCGCAGCAGCCATAAACCCCATACGAATAGCTGGCGAGACGGCTTTAGATAAATCTTCGGTTAATCCACCAACAAACACAAAAAATAACGATGTAATTAAACCCGCATAAAACGGAGCCCACGCTGCACCAATATTCGCACCATACAACGCGGTAAAAGCCATACTTACAAAAATAGCCAAACCACCAATTCTAGGCACTGCATGCTCATGCATTTTTTGTACGCCATCCAGATCATGATCTAATGTTACTTGAGCATGAATGTCACTAGTATAAATAATGACCTTGATCATTATCAACGAAACAATAAACGATAAAGATAATTCCCACATAAATTTTTTCTTCCTTAAAAAACATAAGCATTAGTCAAACTATGCTTTCCGTCTATTTACAACATCTACAAACACACTCTACATACATAAAACTCTGATATTCGTTATCGCGATAAGTTAAAGTAATCGAAACTTCAACTCCAGCGTCTAGACAATCCGCAATGAATTGGCGGCAAAGAATTTGTAAATTAGGGTGTAAATCTTCAATTTTTCGTGAGTTGATCATATTTTTACTCTTTAGCATGTAACAGTTGGTTAGCTACGTCCAGATATTTATTTATCACTATCTGTTGATCAAATTCTTGCTCCATTTTACGGCGACCATTAAGCCCCATTTCTAATTTTTCATCAAAAGATAATTCAATAAATTTAGTCATTGCATCAGCCAACGAATCAACATCTTTGACTTTTGCCATATAACCAGTAACTCCATCTTCAACAACATCTTTACAACCAATGCTATTAACTGTTATTATTGGTTTTCCCATACTCATAGCCTCTAATAAACTCCGAGGCATCCCTTCTCTATATGATGGTAATATCATACAATCAGCACCAGATATAATATCAAATACATTATTCACCATGCCTAAGTATTCAATCAATCCAGCATTAGTCCATTCTTGCATTTGCTCACTGCTTATTGAGCTTGGATTAGCAAAAAAATAATTTCCAATCACGATTAACTTTGTATTGGGATATTTTTGTTTAACAATTTTCATTGCAGCAACTAGCTCACCCAAACCCTTATCCAATAATAATCTACCAGAAAAAATAAAGGTTGTCACAGGAGAATCAACTAAGCCAACATAAGAAAATTTCTTGATGAAGGAGGAGGATCGTATCAATGACGGGCATTCATTATTAT
>JAIETT010000233.1 GCA_019744945.1 Burkholderiales bacterium | reverse complement strand
ACCGAATCGCCACAGTCGAGCATCTCACCACGATGTTTCCAAACTTGCGCCATAATTGGTAATTTGGCGGCGCATAATTCTAATTTAAATATTTGATCAGTATAGCTTAAGTATAAATATTCGGCATCAAAATCTACCTTAATTAATGCCATTTTTGTAATTTCACGTTGGGTTAAACAGTTTCCTTGCTCATCGACTATCATCCAGCGACGATCAAATTCTGGACCAAAACGATCAAATTTTAAGTGATTTACTTTCACTCCAGCTAGAGATTTCACTGGGTAAACGTAGAGTGCTGTAATTTTTAGAGTATTCATTAATGATGAGTCCTTTTTTTGCTATAATTAATTTAATTAGTTTTTGTCATGCATAGCAGAGAATCAATTCTTTCAGGTTTTTAATATAGTTTTGTACGGTGTTTCTTTTGTAAACATAAATATATGAAGGATGCATAACATGAATATAGTAAATCCCATTCTGGTAGTATATTGTGTAATTTGAAATATTTTCTGCATTTTCAATAGTTAAATCTAGCTTTTTTATAATAAAATCTGAAACTATTTTACCTAGAAGAAAGACAATTTTGGGTTCAGTAAACTGAATTTCTTTAATAAAATTTGCAAAACAAGCTTCACACTCATCTTTGCTTGGGTATCTTAGCTTGTCATTTTTTAAAGGTAAACATTTTACCAAATTGGTTTTATAGAATTTGTATGCCAGCAAATCTTTTTCAATTTGCTGGATAATATCCCCCGTGATAGTGCCATTATTTAACGGTATGTCTTGTTCATGCTTTATCTTTTTTGCCGATAACCCAATCCACATAACATCAGCTTTTGCTAATTTATCTAAAAGTGGCGGCTGATTATTATGTAAATTGCATTTTGTACATGACTTAATTTTATTCATTCATAACCTGTCAATAATTTGAACGATTAGCCCTAATTTGAATAGTTGAATCGTGTGTTAACGATCGCAAAAATAAATCTTTCTTAAAATTGAACTGAGATTTACTACATTTGATTTGCAGTGTTTATTTCGAATGATAGACTGCGGTTAAATTAAATATTTGAAACAGTTGATTAAATGATAACCAGTAGTGCTTTTTACTTTAAATTCGCTAGCTTGATAATCTTGATTAATGTATTCAACTGGTAAGCCAGTGGGAGCAAAAAATTTAGCGCACAATGCCATAACGGTTTTATCTACCGCGCTTTGATTGTCAGTCATGGCATAATATCTTAGGCGCTCTAAACTTGGCCAAATTCTAAAATTAGCGGCTTTCTTCACGGTATTTTCATCAATTTCGGCAAGCACCAGATAATTATTCACTACGCCACTTTTCTCAGCTTGAACTGCGAGCTGGCTGTGTGCAATGGTGTTAGTTAGCTCGCTTCCATGCAATGACGCTTCGTAAATTAAAGCCGCCCATTCAAAAGAGTGTCCTGGTTCAAAAATATTTGCGGCGCTGTATTCTTTAATTAGACCAGCTTTTGGGTTATAAAAGAGTGTCATTATTTCGCTGCCCAGTTGATTTAATTGATCTAAAAAATAGCTTTGCGTAGATGAGATGTAGGCTTCTAAGTAGGCTTCAAACAAATGCATTAATGCGTTTTGTCCAACGCCAGTTGGTGATTTGTTTAGTTTGGCAAAATTTGAATTTGGGCTGTAAAATTGCTGGTGAATTATCTCAGCGGTGCTAAATATGCGCTCCAAAATCACTTGGTCTTTGGAATGGGCATACAATTTAGCTAAAGCAGTAAGAATAAATGCATATTCATACAGCATGATATCTGATTCGTGGGGCGTGGTTTGTGGCTGGCGGTGCCATGTCGTGCTATTTTTATCGTAATAGACTTCGCTGATCATGTCATAAAGATTAAATGCTTGAACTATATTTGTAGTGTCGTGCGTAATTTTCGCTTGTTCAAGGAGAAAAAATATACCACGACTTTGGCAGAGTAATCGTGTTTCAGTGATTTTTGCTTCTTGAGTAAGATTGAGATATTCTGGGCAGAATCCATAGCGTTGAATGTTATTCGTTAAGAGTGTATTATAGTGATTAAGATGTGCTAATGCGATTGAACGATGCTTCATTGATTGGTCCTTCATTAGTAATTTGAATTACCTGTTGTTGTGATTTAGGTTGCTATTCGGGTTTTAATGCGTAGTTACAGTAGAAATTATAACGCTTTTCAAATTAAACGGTTAGCGCCATTAGATTTAAACACGGTTTATCTTGGCTCAGGCAAATTGGTGCCTCAAAATGTAAATCAATTTTTTTTAAGAGTTTAATGGAACGCTGATTATCTGGATTTACAATTGCAACTAAGCGCTTTAATTTTAGAGTGTTTGTGGCATAATCTTTAATTAAAAGCGCTGCTTCATAGGCATAACCACAACCTGAAAATTCATCTAAAAAAGCAAAACCAATATCTACATCAGCAAGCTCCGCGCGTTTAATTAAACCACATAAACCGATTACATGACCATCGGATTTGCGTTCAACGGCAAATAAGCCAAAACCATGTTGTTGATACATGCTTAAGGGGCCATCTATGAGATATTTTGTGGCAGCGGCTAAATTATAAATTTGCTTATCGCCGATAAATTTCAGCCATGATTCTTGATTTAGGAGTTGAAAAATAAAGGTGGCATCATCCAAATTTAAGTGACGGATAATTAGTCTTTCACTGGTGCCAATTTGAGACATGGTTGCTCCTTGTTATATAATGCAAAAAATTTAAAGAGATTTTGGGGTATTCCAGATTTAAGTGCTAGTAATTGTATGATAAAACCCGTGGTTGATGAAAATAAATGTTTTGAGGCGTAAACGGTTTGAATTAGTTTAAATTCAAGCTACAAAATGAGAGTCCAGGTAAAAACCCGAACTTTCATTTTACATTAAATTAAATGCTTAATCGACTAAAATATGTCCAAATTCGCGAATTGCGGCGGATAACATCGCTAAATCAAGTACTTTGTAACTTTGGAGCTCTTCCAAGATAGTTTTAACTTTATTAATTTTATCTTGATTAGCTTCCATCCATGCCAAAGTATCACCATTAGTGGTATTAATTGCTGAAAGCATAGTTGAACGATAAAGCTTGAAGATATCCGCTAACAGTGCTGAGCGCGCCAGAGCTTGCCATTTATTGCCACGTGATAGCAATAATACATTTTTACGCATCCAGTCAACTTGTAATAAGCGCCCCGCGATAAAGTAATTGCGCGCTACTAAACCATAGTCGAGATTATGTTCCAGCGCTAGCCACACAATATCCATCACTTGTGGTAAATAACCTTGGCGAGAAATAACGGTCGCCAATTCAGTTGGTACATTATTAGCTAGGTATAAGCTCTCTTCCTCGTGAACATCAGGATATTCTTCACTCTTAATTAGTTGACCCATGTGTTTTTCTAATGCGGTAACATGACCTTTGTATTTGCTAATAATTGCACTTGCACTAGTTAAGTCTTTAACATAACGTAAAATCCAACGACATAAACGCTCAACGGCTTTTTCAATTCCCACATAAAGACGTAATTGAATTTCAGCATCAATTTTATTGTCTAAGGTTTCAACTTGCGCGTAAAGGCGTTGTGCATCGAGTAAGTTATAGGCAATCCACCACGATTTAATAATTTCTGGTAATGGCGCACTAAATTCATCGCTAAAGCGTGAAATGAAAGTCATTCCCGCCCGATTCACCACTAAATTGGCAAGTTGATTGGCAATAATTTCTTTGCGTAAATAATGAGTTAGAATATACTCTTTATAATTTTCTTGCAAATGAGTTGGGAAATAACTAATTAATAAATCATTGAAATCTGGATCGGTTACCAAGGATGATTTTAGAATTTCACGATCTAAGGACATTTTAGAGTAGGCTAATAATACCGACATCTCAGGTGAAGTGAGACCTTTATTCTCTTGCATTCGTTCATTAATTACTTCATCACTAGGTAAAAATTCAATCTTACGATCTAATTCACCAGATTTTTCCAGCTTATTCATGAAGATTTGATGGTTTGGTAAAGTATAGCGTGCACGATAGCCAGCAGTACGTAAAACCAAGGTTTGTAAGTAATTATCGCGTAAAACTAATTGACCAACATTTTCGGTCATTGATTCTAAAATCTCATTGCGTTTAGCTTCAGTCATACCAGTTTTTTGCATAATTGCCGCAAATAGAATTTTGATATTAACTTCATGATCTGAACAATCAACCCCAGCTGAATTATCAATTGCATCGGTACAGATATTTCCACCATTGATGGCAAATTCAATCCGTCCCAATTGCGTAGCACCCAAATTCCCACCCTCACCAATAACGCGAACTTGTAAATCTTTACCATTTACGCGTAAATTATCATTGGCTTTATCTTTTACTTCTTCATTGGATTGGCTCTCAGCTTTAATATAAGTTCCAATTCCGCCGTTATATAATAAATCAGCTTTAGCTTTCAGAATTAAGTTGATTAATTCGGTTGGTGCCATTTCATTAACGGTTACACCCAGCCATTGTTTAACTTCGGCGGTTAATGGAATGGTTTTACTTGAGCGTAAATAGATTCCACCACCCGCTGAGATCGTGCTTGTATCATAATCCGCCCAGCTTGAGCGCGGTAAATTAAACATGCGTAGGCGCTCAGCATAGCTCTGTGCTACATTTGGATTTGGATCAAGGAAAATATGCATATGGTTGAAAGCGGCGATTAATTTGATATGTTTAGATAATAACATTCCATTCCCAAACACATCGCCCATTAAATCACCAATTCCAATTACGCTGAAATCTTGAGTTTGGGTGTCAATTCCTAGATGACGGAAATGGCGTTTAACCGCTTCCCACGCCCCTTTGGCGGTAATTCCCATTTTTTTATGGTCATAACCAACCGAACCACCCGATGCAAAGGCATCGCCTAACCAGAAGTTATATTTTAGTGACATTTCATTGGCAAAGTCTGAGAAAGTTGCCGTACCTTTATCGGCGGCTACAACTAAATACGGATCGTCGTCATCTAAGCGAATAACTTGTTGTGGATGAACGATTTGTCCATTAACTAAATTATCGGTAATATCTAATAACCCAGAGAGGAATTGTTTGTAACACGCAATTCCCTCAGCCATATAGGCTTCATGGTTCTTAATATCAGGGAGTTTTTTACACACAAATCCACCTTTTGAACCAGTTGGCACAATTACCGAATTTTTAACCATCTGAGCTTTCACTAGCCCCAATACCTCGGTACGGAAATCTTCTTTGCGATCTGACCAGCGTAGTCCGCCACGCGCAACCTTACCACCGCGCAAGTGGATCGCTTCAAA
>JAIETT010000263.1 GCA_019744945.1 Burkholderiales bacterium | reverse complement strand
CGTACATAGGGTGTAATATCCACTAATTCATTCGGATGAAAGTTATATCCCAAAAATCCAGCAAATCCATAACCCATCGGGTTATTTATGTTTGAAACGTCCACCGTGGGAAATAGTGGGTTTTGCGCCAAATAATTATAGCGTCCATAGGCACGCACTTCATAATAAATATCATTAGCAAATGTTTGCGTAAAAAAACCATAGGCTTGCGCACCATTTTGAGTTTCCTCAACCGCAGCTCCTGCCGCAGAAATCGTTTGCCCGCGTGGCGCAGTTCCAATTACATCATCATAATTTGCAATTACCGTTGACTCTGCTAAATTTTGTGCTTCTGCACTATTCATAAATATACTGGCTAATCCTAATATTAATACTGCCATTTTCATCTTATCTAATTCCTAACCCTAATATTTTACCAAACTAAAACTCTACTCAACCGTGCAAGAGTTGGCACATATTTGGCATGAGTGCGCTAGTATAACATCTTTAAAGTTATGCTTTTTTTGCTTTTAAACTCCAAAACCAGGCTAAACTAAAATTTTGCCCGCGCTATCTGGGTGCGGACATAATTTTGGGGGATGTGTAGAAGAATTAAGTTCGTAGCTGGTAAACTACTGATATAAATCTGCGCCATTGGAACAACATATGCCTTGACCTAACTTAATTCAGCATGTTACAATCCGCTCCTCTTCAATATTTTTCTTAGGTGCTCCATTGAAATTCACCGCTTACCCATCAATTTAAGTGATTCTTTAATCACCCTCTCATCTATTTTCATAGATTTTTAAATATTTTTGTTTTGCTTTATCAGCAATTACCCTAACTAACTTTAATTTTAATTTACGCATGGTTAAATTCATACGTGGCAAAAGCCATGTTATAAGTTAAACCAAGCTGAATTAAACGAAATTGATTAGTTGTGCTATTGCATACTTTACTGTATCTTGTTACTGAATTAATACATTTTATATAGTTAGATTAATAAAATATCTATCCTCAATGAATCGCAAACTAATAAAGTATTCGCGTATTTATTTCTTGTGGATGGTAATTTATTTCTTGGTTAACTATATGGTTAATTTATTGATTGTGACGTGGATGATGGATTAAGTAAATTTCATTGATTCAGATTAACCGAATTACTAATTAGAACCTTAATTCGTTAGTAATTGCATAGTCTCAGAATAGAGATTAATTCATGATATTAACTAGAAATTATTCGTTACAATTTCAGCAAGAGAAGCACAAAACAAAAGCTTGAATGAAAGCGCACGCTATATGCATAATCCAATTCACATTTCCGAATTAAACCTAAGTTTTACTCAAAAAGAATGTTTTAACAATTTTAGCTATACTCTTTACCCTGGTGAAAAAATTGGCTTAATTGGTGATAACGGTTCGGGTAAATCAAGTTTACTGCGTATCTTGGCTAATTTACCAAGCTTACCCCATCCAGACATTCATAGCGATGAAACCCTCATCTGCGGCTATGTCCCACAAATTATTGAGGAATTTAGTAATTTAAGCGGTGGGCAACGCTTTAACCAAGCGCTCTCGGCGGCGTTGGCTAATTATCCAAATTTATTATTACTCGATGAACCAACTAACCATTTGGATGCTGCCAACCGTAAATCTCTGATGCGTCAATTACGCAATCATCCAGCAACACAAATTATTGTGACACATGACCCAGAATTACTCAATAATTGCGTTGATACCTTGTGGCATATTCATGATGGCATAATTAGCGTTTTCAAAGGGAGTTATGCCAATTATGTTGAGCAATTAAACCAAACTAAGCATAAATTATTGAGTGATATCATCCAGCTTAAACAGGCGCAAAAGCAGCAACATCAAGCGTTAATGCAAGAACAGCAGCGCGCGAAAAGTAGCCGTGAACAAGGGGAAAAAGCTATTTTGCAGCGCAAATGGCCGACCATTACCTCAGCGAGCAAGGTTCGTCGCGGCAACACCACAGCAGGTAAGAAAAGCGCAAATTTAACTACGCGTAAAAATGAACTCAGTGCCGAATTAAATCAGCTCTGGCAAGCTGAAGAAATTAATTATAGCTTTAATTTCATGGCACAAACCTTTGCACAGAGTATCGTTACCATTAATCAAGGTAGTTGTGGATATGTTGATCAGCCAAATATCTTACAGCAAATTAACTTTAATTTGTACGGCAACACTAAAATTGCCTTAATTGGTGCTAATGGTAGCGGTAAATCAACTTTGCTCAAAGCAATTATGCAGGATTCACAAGTAGTGCGCCACGGCGAATGGATAGTGCCACAACTGACACAAATTGCTTATTTAGATCAGCACTATAGTAATTTACCTAAAGAGCAAACAGTTCTTGAATACATCGCTAATTTAGCACCTAAGTTAAATTATGCTGAGTTACGCAATTTCTTAAATCAGTTTTTGTTTCGTAAAAATGAGGAAATAAATAAACTCATACAAGTGCTCTCGGGTGGTGAAAAAGCGCGCTTAAGTTTAGCGGCAATTGCACTCCAACAACCCAAGCTCCTGGTTCTTGATGAAATTAGTAATAATATTGATCTAACTACACGCGAACATCTAATCAAAATATTAAAGGATTATCTGGGTGCAATGTTAATAATTAGTCATGACACAACTTTTTTAATTGAAATCGGCGTGGAAGAAAAATTTAATGTTGAATTGTGGCAAAATTAAACTAACTCACAGTTTATCCACATCTAGTCGACATGATTATTCAGGCTAATTGTGCACAACTAGAATACAATGATAAACATCAGTGGCTTAACAATCCACAATTAACCGCGGCTGACAAATTAGCTAAACTGTAAGATGAATGAAATTGGCCAATTAAGATTAAGTTATCCACAAATCTTTAACAACTTAATCTAGAAACTATACCCATTAAACGTGGATAAAGCAAATTATTTAAAATATAACAGTTTGTTATTGTGTGTTTAAAATTTAAACCACTGTCTTCATTTACGTAAAAGAGCTAGTGAAAACTTTGACTCTTACACATTTAGCGCTATATTTATCAGCCGTCAAGGTAACATGCTTAATGGCGCTCTTCAGCTTGTAACTGAGGTATCAAGCAGATATATCCGTCCCCATTCCTCTAGCTGTTGTAAAATTGGCTGGAGTTTTTTCCCTACCTCCGTTAATGAGTATTCAACTTTAGGTGGTACTTCAGCATAAATTTTACGGGTTACGACTAGGTCGGCTTCCAGTTCACGAAGTTGATTGGTTAGCATGCGCTGAGTAATCCCAGGATTAAGTCGGCGTAATTCGCTGAAGCGCTTGGTTCCATCCAACAACGCACATAAAATTGATAATTTCCATTTGCCACCCAAAATCCTTAGTACTACTCCGACTGGACAATTTTCATCATGAATATTTGGCATACACGTTATCTCCTAAAAAACGAATTATAACAGCAATAGTATAAATTTGTACACTATAGCACATTTAGAGAAGTACTTGTATGTTTAGTTAATTATGGTTACAATACCTCATTATTAATTTTCAAAGGATAAGATTATGTCAATCAAACGTGTTCATATTATTAATGCGCATCAAAAGTGGACTGGGATTGCCGAAGGTAATTTAACTCGTCATTATATTGAGACGATGACAAAAATATTTAGTGACCATAGGGTTGAAGTTACGGTTACTAATGTTGATGACAGTTACGATATTGAGCAGGAAATAACGGCATTGGTGGCGGCGGATTTAGTAATTCTCCAATTCCCGATGTACTGGATGAGTTTGCCATGGTTGGGCAAAAAATATATCGATGAAGTATTTATGGCGGGTCAAGGGCGAATTTATAAACATGACGGGCGTGAGATCGACGATGCCAGTAAGAAATATGGTAGTGGTGGTTTATTGACGGGTAAATATATGTTATCAATTACCTGTAATGCTCCACTGGAAGCCTTTGTTAGTGAGGGTCAATTTTTCCATGGTTTGGGTGTCGATAATGCTTTTATGGCCGTGCATAATGCTTTGCAATTTGTCGGGTTAACTAAATTACCGACTTTTACTTCACACGATATTTTCAAAAACCCACAAATTGACAGCGAAACTAAAGAGCTAGAAGTGTTATTAACAAATGCATTGCGTGCATAAAATAATATTATAATGATTTAACTACCAGCACTTAAAGCCATGGTAACCACGATAAAAATTTGAAATATCTGCTATATGAGCATTAAAACATAGCTGATATTTCATTAATCGAGCGATTACTTCCGCACCACAAGGCTATTAATCACCATCCCAATCAAAACTAAAGCAATCCCCAAGCATGCAAATAAATCTGGTACTCCATCATGAAAAAATAACACGCCACCTAACAAGGTAAACACCACTTCTCCCGCTTGAGTCGCTTCAATTACCGCAAGTTGACTTAAATTATGCTTAACTAGATTAGCTGCTTCAAAAAGTAACAAAGTCGCAATAATGCCCGAAAATAGCGCAACTATGCTAGATTGAAAAATTTGCTCAAGTGGCGGCAACTGATTTTGGCCCAATTCAAAGCCAGCTAAGCACAACCAAACAGGCATACTACATAAAGTCATTCCAAAAACTCGTTGTAAAGTATTTAAATTATGCCCATGTTTAAATAGGATCTTGCGACTACCCAAGGGATAAGCAAATGCCGCAACTCCAACGGGAAGCACAATTGCCAATACGGTTAAAAAACTGACACTGGTGGCTTCATGAACTAACATTAACCCAACCCCGAGCATTATTAACAACGCGGTTAGAAGTAGCTTAATTGGTATTTTATGGCGAACTTGGCGCAGCTCTCCATTAACCACACTTGGTGCTAAAAATAATGGTGTTAGTAATGCACCTGCAGGAATCGTGATTTGTAAAGCCCCTGCGATCAACCAAGCTGGTCCAAAGCTCGCCGCATAGCACAATGGTACATAAAAACCAAAACCAACACATGACCACAACACCCAACTTGATAGATTAGCTCGAACACTTTGCAAAACTGGTCGATAAGCTTGATTTCTACTTAGCAATAACGCTAACAGCGGTAACATAATTAAAAAGCGTAAAGCTGCAGTCCATTGCCAAGCATAGCTTGCAGTTGCCATTTCACGGTTTAAAATAAACGTTGAAGAAAAAAATAGCGATGAGAGCAGACCATAAGTTAATGCTTTAAACATAAGTACTCTACCTAATAACTATCATAAAAAAGCGCTATCTTTTTAGATAACGCTCGAATTAATCCAATTGAAATTAATGAGGAAAAGAGAGTTCCAATTTCTAATCCTCCTTTTGATAAGGGTTTGGTCAGAAAATCTCCAAATGTAGCACCAAAAGGACGTGTAAAAATGAAGGCGATCCAAAA
>JAIETT010000127.1 GCA_019744945.1 Burkholderiales bacterium | reverse complement strand
TTGTGTGTGGAATAGCTGGCTTTATAGATCAATACTCAAACTATGTGGCTTCGAATGTTGCTACTTCGATGGGTAATGCTCTTTACACGCGCGTACAAGATGGCAGTGATGTTTATTCAGATGATAACTTGAGATGGTGGCTCAAGAGCTTGCTTCTTGGTGCACTTGAGTTCTGCGTATGCATAAATATTTAGTTGAAATATAATAATATTTTTATGAGCGAGTTTAAATGTAATGGACTTTAAAATTGAACCAACTAAGATAATCAAAGTGAATGAGAGAGAAATTTTTTGTTTTAATATTGAGGGTATTAACATAGATGAAAAAACGGTTTCATCGTTTGGTGATGAGTGGAGTAAGTTTAATAATTTTACAGAAAAAGAAATTCAGGATATTGGGCAACAATATTTTGATATATTGCCTCCTCAAATCAATGAATATTCACGTGTATTAGATGTAGGATGTGGTACTGGTAGATGGTCAAAATATCTGTCTGGTAAAGTAAAATGGATAGAGGCTATTGATCCAAGTAATGCTGTGTTTGCGGCAGTGTCGCTTTTATCCGATGTGAATAATGTAAGAGTTAGCAATGCTAGTGCTGATAATCTACCTTTTGAAGATGAAACATTTGATCTTGTAATGAGTATTGGTGTATTACATCATATTCCTAACACTCAGCAGGCGTTAGCTGATATTACCGCCAAGGCAAAAAGAGGTGGTTTTGTTTATGTTTACCTATATTATGCACTTGATAACCGTGGTAAATTATTTAAAGCTATATTCAAAATAGCGAGTGTAATGAGATATTTTATATCAAGGCTACCAGGTTTTATAAAAAGAATGATTTGCGAGTTGATTGCTTTTTTTATCTATTTGCCATTAATTGGATTATCTTACATCCTAAAAAAAATTTTTAAAAAAAGCAATTTATGGAAAAAAATACCTTTATCGTTTTATGTAGGAACATCGCTAAAAGTAATTCGTAATGATGCGTTGGATAGATTTGGAACTCCATTGGAACAAAGATTCTCAAAAGAACAGGTTGTCAATATGATGTCAAAAGCTGGACTTTCTGATATAGTTGTTTCCAATAATATGCCTTATTGGCATGCAATTGGAAAAAGGAACTAATAAATGTGCGGAATAGCCGGTTACGTTGATCAACACATTAATTATGATGCACTGCAGGTTGCTCATGAGATAGGCTTGGCGATTTATCATCGTGGGCCTGATAGTGCTGGATTGTGGCAAGATAGCAATTTAGGAGTTAATTTTGTTCATCGACGTTTAGCTATTCTGGATTTATCTACGGCTGGCCACCAACCAATGGCGTCAGCTTCTGGGCGCTATATAATAGTATTTAATGGTGAAGTGTATAATTATAAGCGTATTGCAGCCCAACTTGAAAGCCAATTTGGTTTGATGGCATGGCGTGGGCATAGTGATACTGAAGTAATTTTACAGGCCATTGAATATTATGGTTTTGTAGAGACGTTAAAACTACTTGAAGGAATGTTTGCAATTGCGGTGTGGGATAAAGAATCAAAAAAACTCTATCTGGCACGTGATCGAATTGGTGAAAAACCACTCTATTATGGTTATTCAAATGGCGTGTTTATGTTCGCTTCGGAATTAAAAGCATTACGTAAGCATCCTAAATTTATTGCAACCATTAATCGTCGAGCGATAGGTCAATATTTATTACATAGTTGTGTACCTGCTCCGTTATCGATCCTTGAAGGGATTCATAAATTAATGCCCGCGCATTATTTAGAGTTAAGTTATTCTGAGTGTTGTGAGCAAATACTCCCAAAATCCAAAGCATATTGGCGTCTAGACTCGAGTAATAAACTAGATAAATCCGTTACATTTTTGGACGCAAGCATAGAATGTGAAAATTTATTAAGTATGGTTATTCAGGAACAAATGCTTGCAGATGTGCCGTTGGGGTGTTTCTTATCTGGTGGTGTAGATTCTTCATTAATTGCTGCCATGATGCAGAAAAATTCGGCACAAAAAGTGAAAACCTTTACCATCGGTTTTAATGACTCCAAATTTAATGAAGCTCATTATGCAAATGAAGTAGCGCAACATTTAGGAACTGAGCATACAGAGCTTTACGTAAGTAATAAAGATGCTTTAGAAACTGTAGCAGAGTTAGCTCAAATGTACGATGAGCCATTTTGTGACTCATCACAAATACCGACATTCTTAGTTAGTAAAATGGCTCGCCAGCATGTTACAGTGGCTCTTTCAGGTGATGGTGGTGATGAAATATTTACTGGTTATCAGAGCTATATTTTGACTCATCGAGCGCAAATATTAGTTGATAAACTTCCTGATTCTTTTCAAGCTCCACTAGCTAATATTTTAAAGCAAGGTAATAAGCTAGTAAAAAATAACAAAATAAATCGTTTAGAGCAACTCTTAAATAAAGATTATTTTGAGTATTATTTGAGTATTATGAGTGATTTTATTGGTTATAAAAATTTAATAAACAATATTAACTTATACCCTAGTGCGTGGTGGCGAGAGCAGTCATCATGTAATTTAATTACGTATTTGCAAGATTTAGATCGAGGTGGCTATTTGCCAGATGATATTTTGGTTAAAGTTGATCGTGCGGCGATGTATATGAGCTTAGAAACACGTGCTCCATTTCTAAATCATAAGGTGGTTGAGTTTGCGAGTTCTTTGCCATTAGATTATAAATTAGCCGATGGTCGTGGTAAAATTATTTTGCGAGATATTTTATATAGATATGTGCCACGAAGCATGATTGAGCGCCCAAAGCATGGCTTTGGGATACCGCTTGATCGTTGGTTACGTGATGGGTTGAAGCCATTGGTTTTGGATTTATTGAGTCCGCAAAAAATTGAAAAATTTAAAATTCTTGATAATGCTAATGTGCAAGAAATTATTTGCGAACATATGAATAAGCGTGCTAATCATGGATCCTTACTGTGGAAGCTTCTAATTTTACAGCAGTGGTTAGAATGTTGGTCTTGAGTATAAGTGTAGTTGATAATGCAAATCTTTTTAGATGATGTTATAAGTTGTGGCAGCTCAGTTAAAATTATACGAGAGTTGTGATGCAATTCGCTTCAACTATTTCTTGGTCTGCACTTGCAACATTAATTCGTTTGGCGAATGGTTTTGTGTTGATTAAGATAGTTGCATTATTAGCTGGACCACTTGGGGTTGCGCTGATCGGTCAATTTGGTGATTTTAATAGTATCGTTATGGCTTTAGCTTTGGGCGGTATTTCAAGTGGAGTTATTAAATATACGTCGCAATATAAAGATAATTATGATGAACTAAGTAAAATTTGGCAGACGGCGGTTTGGGTCTCCATAACGTTAAGTATTCCAGTAATAATAGTGTTATTAGTTTTTCATAATTGGTTGGCTCAAGAATTTCTTCATGATGTTCAGTATGGTAGTATCTTGGTTGTTTTTGCGTTTAGCTTGGTTTTTTACGTTGCAAACAATCTGTTGTTGAACATACTAAATGGTTTACATGAGATTAAGCAATTTAATACGTTAAGTATCTTGAATAGCACATTAGGATTGTTAATTACAATAGCGCTGGTTTACCAATATAAAGTTTATGGAGCTTTATTGGCGATGGTAACTAGTCAATCTATTGCATTTTTGATGATTGTGTTTTTTGTGCGTAACCAAGCGTGGTTTCAGTTAAGCCATTTTTGTGGTAAATTTGATAAATATTATTTTAAGAAGTTACTTAGTTTTACTGTGATGTCGCTAACTTTGATATGTGTTGTACCGATTTCACAAATGTTTGTGCGCGGATATTTGGCGAGTAAGACTTCGTGGGATATAGCAGGCTGTTGGCAAGGATTGCAGAAAATATCCGATGCGTATTTAATGATAGTTTATACAGCGCTGGGTACTTATCTGTTGCCAAAGTTAGCAAGTTTGCAAACTAGAGAAGAAATAGGTAATGAGCTTAGTAATAGTTATAAATTAGTTATGCCATTTGTCATTGTCATTGTATTTGTGATTTATTTTTTGCGTGATTTTATTATTCAGCTTTTATTTGCCAAATCATTTGTAGCTATGCGTGATATGTTTTTTTGGCAATTACTTGGTGATTGCTTCAAAATTGCTAGTTGTGTATTGACTTATTTAATGCTGTCAAGGGTTAAAACCAAGTTATTTATGATCACCACAATTATTTGGGGCGTGAGCTTTTCGTTTCTCAGTTATGTCTTTATAAATATGGCGGGAGCAGACGGAGCAGTTATAGCATTTGCGTTAAGTTATATGATGTATTTTTTATTATTGGTATTTTTATATAGGAATGGATGGTTGTTTTGAGTAAAAATGTGTAACGCTCTCCATGATTTGAACCGCCTAAATGGCCACAAGTTAAGGCACAATATAATACTGCAATCTATTTATGTATGGCATTGAGATGGTGGAAGAGTTAAAGTGATTTTCCTCTAAATTCATGGAGTATTACAGTGAAATGAGATTACACTCGATTCATGATTATAAAATGCCGATGAGCATAGACCAGAATAACATTGTAGAAAATAAGAGTAGTTTATTTCAATTCGTCTAGAAATAGTATTGTGCATGACAATTAGCTGCTGGATGTGTCTCTATAAAGTGGCAGAAATTGGTCTTGACTTAAGAGTGCACTATAAATTTAATGGACAGGATAAGATTTATGAAAATCGTTCAGGTAATAAATAGCCTTGGTGGTGCTGGTGCTGAGAAATTAGTCTTTGATTTGGCATTACTGCAACATAAACTTGGTCATGAAGTTAGCGTAATTACACTTTATAACTTTGATGATATATATGGGAAGAGATTAGCTACTTTGGGTGTGCCAGTAATAAATCTTGGCGTGAAAAAATTCTCTATTGTGACTGGATTTAAACTACGTAGCTGCATTAAAAAACTGTCTCCAGATGTAGTTCATAGTCATTTATTTCCAGCAAATTATTATACTGCTATTTCGTTAATGGGAATGAGTATTAATAAAATAACAACGGAACATTGTACTATAAACAAAAGAAATCAAAATACGCGATTAAAACCAATTGAGGTATTTATTTATGGTCAGTATGATGTAATCGCGACAATCAGCGATGGAGTTGAGGAGACGTATAAAAAATATCTTCCTAAATATGAAAAAAAAATTGTAAAAGTTAATAACGGGGTAGATCTACATAAATATCAAGTGGATTATGTAAAAAAACAATTTATTGGTATTACTGAAAAGATGTTTGTTGTAATTATGGTTGCAAGGTTTGAAACAGAGAAAGATCAGGAAACGTTGATTAGAGCAATTTGTAAGTTACCAGTGAGTATTATGTTAGTTTTAGTCGGTGAAGGTTCTAAAATTAGCGAAGCTA
>JAIETT010000070.1 GCA_019744945.1 Burkholderiales bacterium | reverse complement strand
CTCTATGCTATAATATTAAAATTGGTTAGAAATAATCCGCTTTGATTGTCTAGCCCCAAATATTATTATCAATCTCTGTTATTTGCTCTTTAATTGGTAAATTTGGATTGTAGTTATGTTTCTCAACTGGGTTCATTGAAGTACAAAGTATTTCACGCAGTAAATTTATTAATCCATCTGGTTTCATCATTTGATTTGCCACGTAGCAACTTTTTAATACAGATGAAATTGATTGCTGAAGACTGGTCATTGCCGCATAATTATTCTCATCATAAAGCCCATCAAACGTAAATGTAATTACTAATTTAAAGTCACGAACTGGTAGTTTGTAGCCTGGTCTTAATGATTCCTTTAAACCTTGACGATAAAACTTAATCCGTTCTTGAGCAACTTTTTGTAAGAGTGGCGAATGATGAATCGACTCATAACTATTAAATTTGTCCTCTAATTCTGATGACGCGATTAGTAAAATTTGCATACCTGTATAATCTGGAATGCCAAGGTTAAACAATCCTTTGAGTTGGTCATCTAAGTCAGAAGAGCAACCAACTAATGTCCCACAGTTAAAAATAAATCCATGCGCGCGTTCAGTTTGGTAAATGTTAGTTTCTTCATCAAACCATTCAATACCTAGAAAGTCCGCAATCCGATTTTTTTCTAAAATATCTTGAAATTCAAGTTGGCAAGGATTGAATTCGGTCTTATTATTAATATCAATAACATCTGGATCAGGAATATCATCATTTCGCATCTTATTAAAGAAGACACCTTTTAGTTCTGCGACGTTATCCACGTTATACTTATTAAGTACCTTACGAATTATATTTTTTAACATAATGATTCCTATGGAATAATTTCGGTGGTTCTATCAATTCCACCACCAATAGTCGTTGTCATGACTTGAGGGTTCTGACCATTTTGTAATTGGTTAATTGCTGGAAAACCAGTTAATGGTGGCATTGTTGGAGTTGGGTTAGTTGATTTTGGTGGTTGATCTGCCATTCCATAGCCTCCGTATCCGCCACCTTTTTCATCTGTTACCTGAGCAGGTGTTACATTTTGTAAATTTGAACTATCATTCATTAATAATTTGTTATTGTTATAGTTCCAACGTCCTCTATCGACTATGATATATTCATATGACTGGTCATGATAAATATTGTCGCTATCAGTGTAAGGTGTAAGCCAAACACGTAGCATTTTTGGCATAGTTAGCAGTGGCGCACCGTCAGCTGGCGTTTGTGCGTAATTTGTAAATTTCAATTTAATTGGGTTGTCGCTATCATTATCTGTAACGCGAGAGGTACCGCCATTTTGAGCTGGTAAATCATCAGGATTAACGTAGTTTGTGTATGAGCGTTCATAGTTCTGAGTGACAGACATACACTTACCACTACTAGGTTCACCACAAGGGTAATTGCTAGCGCAACCACCAAGTACCACGCTGCTAAGAATGATTAAGTTAATGTTGAAAAGTTTTTTCATGGTTTTGTTCCTAAGCTGCGATAGGCAAATGTGCCTGATTTTCTGAGTTTTGTTCATTAATAGGTAATTTTAGTTCAACGCCTTTGGTAAAGATTACCGTTACGTGTCGTCCAGCAGCGACTTCAATAGCTGGTGATATTTGCGTAAGCATATTCATGTAGTATTGCGACAATGTTTGTCCTGCTTGTGAAATACCTGAACCTACACCTGACGTTAATGCCTGTTGTGGGTCAACCGTAGTTGTAACACCACCAAGTGGGGTAATAGTTTGGGTTTGACCAATTGCCTGACCAATTTGGCCAATACCTTGAATAAAACCTGCTAGAGTTGCTTTAGCTGCAACGCCGCCAGATCTAGTAACCACCAAGCCAGCCAATCCTGCTTTGGAATCTTCGCCAGCAAGGTATCCTTCAATTGGAATGTCAATTGCTTTACCTGATTTGAGGACACAAGACAATGTAGCCGTTCTGGCTTTGATTCGTTCTGTAGATAAGTCACCCCAGCCAGAAGCGCTAACCATACACGACCGCAAATTAGATTTAAATTCATTTGGCAAACGTGCATAGTCAGTTAAGCGCACCAACATCGGTGTTGGATCATTTCTTTATTTCATAAGCCACCTTGATGGTGGATAACCATATTTTATTTTAATTTTATTCTTTTCTTCTTTTCTTTTGTCTATAAACCACCTTAATGATGGATAACGCCACAATTATTTAAAATTAAATTTAGTTATCAATTCACTTTTTGTAAAATAAACGAAATACCCAAATTCTTAATTTTATTTAAAGCCCATTTCTGAGCTTTAAATTTTCAGTCTTTTATCGGATTTCAGTCCTCACCGTCACCGATATTATTATTTTAATATAGCTACTTTTATTTGTCAAATAAATATCAAAAAAAGTTAAAAATAATTATCTTATTAATCATTAATTGCTTCCTCGTGTATTTTTCGTGTATTTTTTACATATAAAAAGACCTATTTTCACTTGGTAGACAAGAACTTTTAAAATTTATCCAATTAAAATATTAATAAATAACAATATGTTAGTAATGCATTATGTTTAATGCTAATTTATATGATAAAGAATAACCAAATCATTTACTTATTTATAGCACGCCAACAAACTATTTTCTGCCAATTGGCGAATCTCAATTTCAGATAACTTTAATGCATCGGCAATTGCAAAATAGTTTTCATTCAAATAGCCACCAAAATAAGTTGGATCATCTGAGTTTATAGTTGCAATTACCCCAGCATCCATAAAATCTCTAAGTTGATGTAAGCTCAAATCTGGTACAGATTGCAAGCGTTGATTGGAAAGTGGACACATAGTTAAAGCAATTTTATCGCGTGCAATTCTGCGTACTAACTCAATATCCGTAATCGCATTATTGCCATGATCAATTCGATCAACTCCTAAAATATCTAAAGCCTCCCAAACATACTCGGCTGGTCCCTCTTCACCAGCGTGTGCAGATAAATACAGACCTGCATTTTTAGCTTCTCTAAAGACATTTTTAAACAAATGTGGCGGAAAACCCTGTTCAGAGGAATCAAGTCCAACTCCAATAAATAAATCACGGTACTCCATAGCGGCCTCAAATGTACGTAACGCGTCACTTTCAGGTAGATGGCGTAAAAAGCATAGAATTAACTGCCCATCAATACCTAATTCAGAACGAGCAGAATTAATGGCACGCTCAAAACCCAACATAAATGTAGACCATGCAATACCACGTGGGAGGTGCCCCTGTGGGTCAAAAAAAATCTCAGCACGTACAACATTTTGTGCACTCACTTTGCGCAAATATGCCATCATCAAATCGTAATAATCTTGCTCAGTTTGTAAAACTGACATTCCACGATAATACAAGTCTAAAAAAGACTGTAAGTTTTCAAAATTATAAGCTTGTTCAATTTGACTAACGTTAGCATATGGCAATTGAATTTTATTGCGTACAGCCAAATCCATCATCATTTGCGGCTCAAGACTACCCTCAATATGAATATGTAATTCGGCTTTCTTTAAAGTTTGAATTAATTTCTGCATGAATAAAGCCCTTTAAATTATTATTATATTAACCATATTTTAACTTATTCAATCTTTTTAAATGCAAAAATTTCTATGGTTAACTAGATTAAATCCAATTTTAGCATTCCACAAAACATATAGCGTTCTCTCTAATAACCATAATAAACCAGCCATACATGTCAACTATAACTCGTTTTGAGCAATAAAAAAGCCTCGAAGGTAAATCCTCGAGACTTTGACATTGTCTATTCCATCTTAATCACGTTTACTAAGGCGTGATACTTTTGATGCGATACGATAAGCATGAGCTTCCATCTCGCCAGCCTTAGCCATAGTTTGAATAATTAATTTGAATGTTGAATAAATTGATTTCATCTTTTAATTCCTCTTAATGTTAACATTAGGAGTTAATTATATAAACCGCCTGCAATCACCTAAGATATTTTATGTAACAAGCTATTTTGCTCAGATAATTAACCTCACTAAGTTAGGATTATACCACAAATTAAGCCAACCATGCAACTGCAGTACTATGAATCAACAGTCACCACAGTAATTTGACAAAATTTTTAACCTTATCTAAATCAGACTCAAAATTATAAATAACCAACTAAATTAAAATTACTTACCATTAATAACTAATAACATATAATTTCTTTTTTTAACGCTGCAAAACGAAATAGCCTGTTTTTTAATCTAGCTAATAAGATTTAGTTATAAATTAAGCTTTTTCCTGATTAAATTATAAATTCGTGTATAATAATCAGCAAATACCACAATAATTTTATCTGGAGTAAAAATGTTTAATTTAAAATTACGCAATAAGTACCTGATTAGTTTAGCTTTAACCTTTGGCATCAGTACAATGAGCTTTGCTAGCGAATGCGATTCCAAAAAGTTAGAGCCTGTTTTTGATCTAATGGTACAACGAACTAAGCTAATGGAAGGAGTTGCTGCGTATAAATTCACACAAAAGCAACAACCCTACGATGCGGCAACTGAACTTAAAGTACTTTCAAACGTCCGCAAAATAGCTGAAGATAATAAATTAGATCCAAGTGATCTAATGGTATTTGCACAAATTCAAATGGATCAGGCTAAACAAGTTCAACAATATTGGCTAAATTACTGGGGCTCGCACCCTGCAAACCAACCAGATCCAGCAATTACTCCAGGAATAGACTCGTTACATCAGCAAATTAATGCAATTGATGCCAAACTCTATAGTAAATTAATCGCCAATTTAGCTAATTTACAAATTTGTTCACAAGCCGAAATGCGCAAACAAATGAGTGCAGCCTATACTGGCGTACGAGGAATACCAAGCACACCAGATTACAACTCATTAACCGTATCCGCATTAAGCAATATTTCGCCAACAGGGCAACAATAACTTCATCAACCGCTAGATGGCACTAATTAAGTGCCATTTTTAGTTATCTACAATATTCGATTTCAACCATACCGCAAGTCCTTGCGCATTAATTTGCATATCCATGCCGATTACACCTAATATTTTATCAGGTGATAAATCTATGCCAAATTTAGAGACTTCACTCAACATATATTCTTGAAGGCGTAGATCGATTGCAGCAACAACGTCATCTGCATTAACACACTCAAGAGCTATTTGTACATAGTCGCGTACCATGCGTTTTAAATCAGCGGCTAATCGAGTAAGTTCCGTTTGTCGCCCAAAATGAGTTAAATATACCGCATCAGGCTTTAAACTAATAATTAAATCAATTGAACGCTCCATTTTTTGCGGATCAAAATTAACTGGAGTGGTTGCAGGAAACGCAAATGCAGCACCATTTACCATTAGTTCAGGATAAGCAACCCCGAAAATATCACCACTAAAAACCACATTGGCTTTAC
>JAIETT010000134.1 GCA_019744945.1 Burkholderiales bacterium | reverse complement strand
TCAATTTTGCACCAAAAATCGTTTACTTGATATGTTACATAATTTCGTACTTTTTGATTTTGGAATCAAAAAACTCTGTCGTCCTAATCAGTATTTTGGAATTAAAGCTGCACAAAAGTATCTAACAAGACATGAAGGCGGAATTATCTGGCATACCCAAGGTAGCGGAAAAAGTTTGACCATGGTATGGTTAGCTAAATGGATTCTAGAAAATAAATCACAAGCACGGATACTGGTCGTAACCGATCGTACTGAATTAGATGATCAAATTGAAGGTGTGTTTTTGGGTGTAGGTGAAAATATTGTTCGTACTCGCAGTGGTTATGATTTATTAGCCAAATTAAATGAGCCCGCACCACGCTTAATTTGTAGTTTGGTACATAAATTTGGCCGTAAGGAAGACAATGATTTAATTTCAGCTCTTGAAACTAACAAGAACTTTACCCCAAAAGGTGAATTTATTGTCTTTGTTGATGAGTGCCATCGTACTCAAAGTGGCGAATTACATGATGCTATGAAAAAAATCTTACCTGAAAGTACCCTATTCATCGGGTTCACAGGTACGCCGTTGTTAAAAAAAGATAAAGCGACAACTCTTGAACGTTTTGGTCGTTATATTCATACCTATAAATTTAATGAAGCGGTAAAAGATGGTGTCGTACTTGACTTACTTTATGAAGCGAGAGATGTTGATCAACATGTTTTAGACCAAAAAGGAATTGACGAGTGGTTTGAGATTGTAACTAAAGGGATGAATGATCTACCCAAGGCAGAGCTCAAACAAAAATGGGGAACAATGCAAAAAGTACTGAGCACCAAAAGTCGCCTAGAAAAGGTAGTATTTGATATTAGAAAAGATTTCCTTACTAAACCACGCCTAAAAGATGGGCGTGGTAATGCCATATTAGTTACACCCAGTATATATGAAGCTTGTCGCTACTATGAAGTATTTCAGCGCTTTGGATTTAAAAAATGTGCGATTATTACCAGCTATGAACCAAATGAAAGCACAATAAAAAAAGAAGAAACAGGTAATGGCGAGACAGAGAAAAAAGAGCAATTTGAAATTTATCAAAGGATGCTCCAAAATTATGGATATACCAATGCCGAAGATTTTGAGAAATATGCCAAAGATAAATTCAAAAAAGAACCTGCTAATATGCAGTTATTAATTGTGGTTGATAAACTTCTTACAGGCTTTGATGCTATTCACTGCACCTATTTATACATCGATAAACAAATGCAAGATCATGGTCTATTTCAAGCTATTTGCCGCACTAACCGCTTAGGCAAGGAAGAGGAAAATGATCCATATTATAAAGAATTTGGTTATATTGTAGATTACAAAAATCTTTTTACCAGTCTCAACAAATCAATTCATGATTATACTTCAGGAGCTTTAAGTGATTATTCTTCAGAAGATGTTAATGGTTTATTAACCGACCGTTTAGAAAAAGCTAAAGAACGCTTAGATGATGCAATTGAAGCGCTATACCAGCTATGTGCGGATGTGCCAATGCCAAAAGGATTAACTGAGTATTATCATTTTTTCTGTGGTGATCCATCTAATCCAGATGATTTAAAAGCAAATGAAGAAAAGCGTTTAACTTTTTATAAATTAGTAGTCGCATTAATTCGTGCTTATAATAACATTGCTTCTGAAATTATTGAAGCTGGTTATAGTCAATCTGAAGCTGATAAGATAAAAAGACAAGTTAATGATTATGCAGAGCTTAGAGACAGCATTAAGCATTATAGCGCAGATTATATCGATCTAAAAAAATATGAACCAGATATGCGACAAATGTTAGATATGTATCTAACTTCAGACACAAGTCGTGTGTTATCTAATTTTGGTGATGCTTCATTACTGCAATTAATAATTCAACATGGTGTTGAAGACGCAAGTAATAATTTACCAGATGACATTAAAAATGATCCAGCGGCGATGAATGAAACCATTGAGAATAATATGCGAAAAGCTATTATTGAGCAAATGCCGACTAATCCAGCATATTTTGAGAAAATGAGTGTATTATTATTAGAATTAGTTCGCTTGCGCAAAGAAGGCGCAATTAAGTATGAAGAACTACTAAAACAATATGAAGACTTAGCTAGTCAACTTCAACCAGAAGCTAAAAAATCTTATCCAGAAGGAATTGATAGTAAACCGAAACAAGCGCTTTATGATAACTTGGATCAGAATAATGAATTAGCAATAACGCTAGATAATGAAATACGCAAAGAAAAAGATAATGACTGGCGTGGTACTATTCTGAAGAAAAGAAAAGTAGAAATAATAATTCGCAAAGCATTGAATGATTTTAATATTGATGATGAAGCAAAAGTTGCTGAGATTTTTGAGTTAGTGGTTAATCAAAGTGAATATTGAAACGCATCAAATTATTATAGGTGATTTAATAATTGATGTTGTACGTAAAGATATTAAAAATCTACATCTAGCCGTATATCCACCAGATGGCAGAGTCAGGATAGCTGCGCCACTAAATTTAGATGATGATGCCCTACGTTTATTTGCTCTGGCGAAATTAACATGGATAAAGCACAAGCAAAGAAGTTTTATTAATCAAGAGCGGCAATCACCGCGAGAACTTGTCGAACGTGAAAGCCATTATTTTAAAGGTAGTCGATATTTACTGCGGATAATTGAACATAATGCGGCTCCAAGAATTGAAATAAAAAGAAAGCCATATATAGATTTTTATGTTCGACCTAATACTACAACTGAACAGCGTCAACGCTTATTAAATGAGTGGTATCGCAAGCATCTCAAGAATGATATTCCTAAGCTAATTGATAAATGGGAACAGCGCATAGGCGTTAAAGTTAGTGACTATGGTATTAAATTAATGAAAACTAAATGGGGAACTTGCAATACAATAGCCAAACGAATTTGGATTAATCTAGAATTAGCCAAAAAGCCATTGCGGTGCTTGGAGTATATTATTGTTCATGAAATGGTACATTTACTAGAACGGCGACATAATGAACAATTCAAGCAATTGATGGATAAATTTATGCCACGGTGGCGTACTTATAAAGAAGAGCTAAACTACTTATCAATTAGCTCTTAAAAATGAAACCCGTATGATGCTGTTATCCTGTGAGTACATAGAATAAAGCCGCAATATTTGCGGACTCTATTTTTATGTATTGATGTTGTATGATTGGGATGTAATATCTTCATCATGTATTTTTGTATCAATTTTTTGTATTACAACTCTGGTGAACTCAACCAACATTTTAATATATAAATTAAATATTCCTGTCCAGCATGGCTGGATCAAATTAAACTGTATGATTATTACATATAGTAAATTATAAGATTTGACAGGTTCAAGTAAAAATATCGTAACCATATAAGAATCAAACAATAACCAAGCAAATAAGCTGACATAAAATAGTCGATGCGGATTAATTTTTTGGGTTAAATTCTCTATTTTTAGGCAAACTCCGTCGCCAAAAACAGTGAGCTTCTTGTTTAAAAATGCTACTGGTACTAATAGTATAAAAAATATTATCAAGCACGTAACTATTATTTGCGGCGCAGTGAATGTAATCAATACCACATTCATTAGATAATAATTTCTCACGTTATAACAGAATAATGCAAAACCAATCCCAATGGATGGTCCAAGGAAAAATAATCTAATAATATTTTTAAAACTAATATTAATGAGAAATTTTTTAAATTCAGTAAAGGTGTGCTTTTTAGGCTCCTTTGGCTTATTTCTATTTACTTTTCTTAGTGACACCCATAGGCTTTTAGTGCTAGAAAAAAATTGTCTTAACATTTTACTATCCTGTATATAGTTTTTTTCTGATTTCAACATCAACAATTCCATAAATTTTAACTCTATCGCTATCTAGTTCAAATTGTTGTTCTTTATTTAATGAGTAAATATATAAAGTTTTATTAACTGTCTTTAATATTCTAATATAAAATTTGCCATCTATTCTGACTAAGTATGCGTGGTCATCTTCTACGATCCTTTTTGCTCTGTTAATTACTACTATGTCTCCCAAGCTAAAATGTGGAAACATATCCATATTTGGTATTTTAAATCCAATTAGCTCCTGTATGCTATTGATGTTTGAAAAGAGTACCTTAGGTAGCTTGATTCGTTCGTATTCATGAATATGAAGGTCGTGCATATTATTACTTTCTTGATAATCAATTAAAGGAATAATTAAATTATCATCATCCACAACATCTATATCATCTCCTTTATCTAATAGAAAAAGTTCTAAACCTAATTTTTGCTCTATGACTCTTGCCGCTTGGTCAGTTATTTTACGATGGTTCGGATTGCTTATTTCCCATAGCATGGCGTAGATAACGTACTTATTTTTACCCATAAAATCAGCATATGCTTCAACCTTATTTCCGAATCGATCTTTAATAATTTTTTTTAAATTTTCTTTTCTTATTTGCTGTAACTTTTCTTGTTCATTCATAACACTCTCAAATTAATTGTATAAAATTATACTTTTGGTGTATAATATCCGTATAAATACTTTGGTATAATCGTATATTACTATTGTAGCACCGATTATATCAGAATTTATTCGTAATTATGAACAAGTTTATAACAAAGAGATAATTATTGGAGAATTTTAATGTCAATATTTATATCGCCGATTGAATTGTCAACTTTAACAGGTTATACAACGAATGCTATTCGACAGAAAAGACGCAAACAACTTTGGATTAGCCTAAATGTATCTGAAAAAGATGGTCGAGCTGTGAAAATCAAAATTGAAAAATTTAACTTGTGGTGCACTTCAAACGCCAAACAAATAAAAGTTTCAACAGAAAAAATACAATTCATGAAATTTACACATTTTTTTAATTTGTATGGGGTAAGCGAAACTCAACTTTCCCGATTTTGTGATGCTGCAAAATTACAGTATAATCAATTAGTGATAATTGCACCAGACGGTAAAAAGTTAATAAATACTATTTACTATCAAGAAAACTTAATTAATTTACTTACTTACTTAAAAATTTTTTAATAGCTTTTTTTATTAGGGCGTAAAATGAAAAGAACATGGAATGGCATTGAGTTGCCAACTGGAGTGCATATTTATGCTGGCGTAAACCGAACTTCAATAACCTTAATTTTTAAATATAATGGTCGTAATAGACACGAGGTGTTAGATGTACCAATAGTTAATGAATCTACAATTATTGAGGCTGGACTAAAATATAAGATGATTACGGAACAAATAAAATCAGAAAAATTTAATTATGAATTATGGTTTCCAAAATCTGTAAAATTGGTAAAAAGTTCCTCTGGCTTGAGAAAAGATTATACCTTCAAAGAATATATTGTTCAATACTTTAAAGAGGTGTATACGCAAGGTAAAAGTCCTACTACAATTGATAGTTATCTAAAAA
>JAIETT010000162.1 GCA_019744945.1 Burkholderiales bacterium | reverse complement strand
TCATGATGGCGTGATTTAGATTGGCTCTCATCTACCTAATTGTGGCTAATCATGAACCACTAAAATCGAATGAGATTTTAAAAGTGGTATTTTGCCTTCAACTAAGCCTAAAATAGGCTCAATGCCTGCTTTTTCATGATTAACTACGACCTTCCAATGGCCTTTTTTCTTTGGTTTTGGAAGAATCTCATTCACGTCATAATCATTAAGATTACTCGCGTTATAAATCACTACAATTTCTTCCCAGCTATCACCATTGGCATGATTGGTATAATGTGCAATGATAACGCCAGAACTATCAGTATGGTAGGCTGGATAGATATTTAAATGCTCATTAATCATGCTAGCTTGTGACATTCTAAATGCTGGGTGATGCTTTCTTAATTCAATTAAGCCTTTAATATAATTAAACACAGGTAGAAATTTAAGTTTATCTTCCCAGTGGAATGCATTGGTAGTATCATCACTCTTATAACTATTATGATCACCATTTTTGGTACGTAATATTTCAGCACCGCCTTGGAAAAATGGAATACCTTGCGCGGTTAAAATAATGCCTAATCCAAGTAGATATTGACGAACCAAAGTACTTTCAAAAGGATCCAATGGGAGATTTTGACGATATTCTCCTATTTTCAAATCTTGATTCTGACTTTTTTCGATATGATCCCATAATGTATAATTGTCATGTGCATCAATATAATTAATTGACTCACTTGCCACTGCGGTTAATCCATTAATGGAGCCTTTTAAACCATCAATAACGTGCCATAAATTTAAAGGGTTATGCGGGTTACCATTAATAAATCCGTTGCTCGGTGAATTTGATCCACGAATTGCATCTCTGAATAAATCATTGAAAACTGAAAAATTATGATTTTTTTGACGGCCGCGGTAGGTTCCATTAGTTAAAACCGAATCGCCGCCTTTCCAAGGTTCACCATAAATTAGTAAACTTGAGTCAATTGCGTGAGCAGTTGCAACAATTTTCTTCATGCTCTCAAAATCCATTAGCTCCATTAAGTCAAAGCGCATGCCGTCAATTTTGTAATCGCGAATCCAATGAGTCGTTGAATCAACGATGAATTTTCGTACCATTGGGCGTTCAGTTGCTAACTCATTGCCACAGCCAGATCCGTTAGTAAATTTTCCTTTGTTATCAGTGCGGAAGTAATAACCTTGAACAATATTATCCATATTGTTAGTGTTGGTCATATGGTTATAGACCATATCCATGACGACTCGAATTCCTTTGGCATGAAATTTTTGGATCATTTTACGCGTTTCTAAAATTCGTAAACTAGGATCATATGGATCTAGCGAGTAGCTGCCATCTGGAGCATTATAATTTTTAGGGTCATAACCCCAATTACGATTATCTTCCTCATCCAATCGAGTTTCATCAACTGATGAGAAATCAAAAATTGGTAAAAGATGAACGTGAGTGATACCTAAGTCAACCAAACTATTTAAGCCAGTTGTTACACTCTGAGTCGGATTTTCTGGACTAGAGTAGGGTACTGAAGACTCTACAGTTCCCAAAAATTTTCCCCGCATTTCAGTGGCAACACCACTACTAGCTTTTATCGTGAAGTCGCGAATATGCATTTCATAGATTATAGCATCTTGTGGATTAATAAATTTTGGTTTAACATCTGCAGCCCAATTTTCAGGCATTAGTGTTTCTGAATTAATATCCAGAAGTACGCCTTTATCGCCATTTAAGCCAATTCCATTGGCATAAGGATCTACAGCATAAGTACTTTTAATTGTATGACGTCCATGATTATCAAGATCGTCAAAATGTAAGCGATAGAGGTAATATTTATTTTCAAATTCGGCTGCATCGATTTCAATATAATGAGTACCATTTACAACTTCATGTTGCATAATAAAGTTAAAGTCTGGGTGGTTTTGTGCGGTAAAAACATCATTATAAATTAGTAGCTCAACTTGTTTAGCAGTTGGAGCCCATAGGCGCAATTTTATGCTACGATTATTAAAAAGTATCCCCATTTGATCGCCAGAATAATAAAATTTATCCAAATAGCCACGCATAGTTACTTTGCAGGGGATAAAAATATTGTTATTAGCTTTAATGACAACAAAGTCATTGGAGCGTGGTGAAACGGATAAATCTAAGAAGATGACTTGTTTAAGGTCCTCTTTGACCAACACGGTAAGTTCTTCTTGTTTGATTGAATTAATATATAAATCAAATTTTGTTCCAACTGGTGGGGTATCGGATAAATATGCGGTAATCTTACTTTTGCTATCCATGATAGCTAGTTCAATTCTTGGATTCATCCGATTTATAACATCATGTAAACTGGTGTAGATTCGATTGTCACCATGAATGATATAATAATTTTGGTCATGGTCATTTAATTCAAATGATGGTGTTTGTTCCGACCAATCGTTATGCCAATTACTCTCCCAGCTTTTTTTACGCGCAATGACATTTTGTTTTGAGGTTAATCCTGTTATACCAAAGTCGCTATCCGTGGTTAAATTAACTGATTTATGTTTTTTGCCTGTTGTATCAAAGGTCCATAGATTCCATGAAAAATTATTTCCTGTATAAAGATTGTCGCGCTTATAAAAGTGAATTAATTTTTCTGTGCGTTCTTCCTTGTTAAGTTTAAATTTACGTTCGGAGACTAAGTTTTTTGCATGATGTGTTGCGGTAACCATTATTTCATCAAGTTCACGTGCTTCCTGAGTAACCAATAATTTACCGTTATGAAAAGAAATACCTGCATGTTGTGGGCTAATTTTCCACTCGACAGGAACGATTTCGCGGCGATTATTACCAACACTTTTAATTGCAATTAGTTCTAGCGCTGAGCCAATTACAATTGTATTTTCAGAAGCTTTAATTTCGATGTTATGAGAATTAATTTCCCACTGAAAATCAAAGGCTTTAAATCCATCGCTTTGTGCGGATAAAAGCACTTCGTTACCATCTGCGTCGATTAAAAGATAACTATATTGATGAAAGCCTGCCTCCAGACCTTCATCAAATTGAATATCTTTCATCATGGCTAGAGTGGCATCGTTTGAGTCAGCAACCCATTGAATCTTATAATATTCAGATTTTTTCCAATGGTTAAAATCGCCCACAACGTAGGCGAATAAATAACCATCGACTTTTACCTTAAAGCGAATATTATTAGTATCAATGTTGCGTTTTAACATTTGATAACCAGTTATTATTTTGTAGTTACCAAACTTTTCTTGCCAAGCCATATTTTCGTCACTTCCCCTAAATCAATTATCGTCTATTGTTTGTTGTTAAAATTAATCTATGCGTTTTAAAATTAATGTTGCCATTGGTGGTACTTTTAGTGTAATGTGTTGATCAAACCCATTGCTCACTTCTGGCGTTGAGAGTAATTTTTCAGTAATAACTTGTCCTGAGCCACCAAATTCAGCGCTGTCTGAGTTAAAGACTTCTTCATAAGATCCAGCTTCTGGGACACCTAGTTTGTAGTCTAAATACATCATTGGAGTAAAATTAGAGACAAAGATTAAACTTTGTTTTTTATCTTTACTATAACGAACAAAAGATAGAATGCTTTGTGATGCATTATTAGATTCGATCCATTTGAAACCTTCTTGTTCATAATCACAATCCCACAATGCACGATGCTCAGTATAGAAATGGTTTAATTTTTTATAGAATAATTGCATGCCATGATGAGTTGGGAATTTATCAATAATATCCCATTGTAATGGCTCAAATTCACGCCATTCAACGAATTGTGCAAATTCATTACCCATAAATAGAAGCTTTTTACCAGGATGCCCAATGGTAAATGCAGCATACAAACGCTGTCCAGCATATTTATTCCACAAGTCACCCCACATTTTATTTACCAAAGATTTTTTGCCATGAACTACTTCATCATGTGAAATAGGTAAAACAAATTTTTCTGAATAATGGTAATGCATTGAAAAATTTATTAAACTATGGTGATGTTGACGATAAATTGGATCTAGTGCGATGTAGCGTAAAGTATCGTTCATCCAACCCATATTCCATTTAAAATCAAAGCCTAAACCACCCTCATGGACTGAGGCAGTCATTTTAGGGAATGCAGACGATTCTTCGGCAATTGTCATAACGCCTTGATGATAATGATGAACGGTCCAATTAAACTCACGTAAGAAATCAATCGCTTCAAGATTTTCGTGTCCACCATAAATATTTTGTTCCCATTCACCATGTTTACGATCGTAATCAAGATAGACAATGTTTGACACTGCATCCACACGTAGGCCATCAATATGGAATTCATTAATCCAGTAAAGTGCATTTGAGATTAAGAATGAACGAACTTCATTGCGACCTAAGTCAAAATTATGCGTTCCCCAACCTTTATTATTCGCTTTGCGATAATCTTGGTATTCATAGGTAGCTCCACCGTCAAAGTTAATTAAACCTTGCTCGTCTTTACAAAAATGTCCTGGAACCCAATCTAAAATTACCCCAATATTATGCTGATGTAAGGTGTCAACTAGTTTTTTTAAGCCAATTAAATCGCCATGGCGACTAGTTGCAGAATAAAACCCTGTTGCTTGATAACCCCATGATTTATCTAATGGATGTTCATGTAATGGCATAAACTCAACATGGGTATAACCCATTTCAGTTAAATAAGCTGGTAGTTCTTCACTTAATTCTGTGTAGCTCATGAAGTTACCATCTTTGGTTTTCCAAGATGCTAGATGAACTTCATAAGTATTCATTGGTGCTTCAAAGATGTTTAATTTTGAGCGCTGTTCTAACCACGCATGATCCTGCCAAGTGTAATTGGTATTGGTACGAATAATTGATGCAGTTTGCGGACGCAATTCGGTACTGATTGCATATGGATCACTTTTATAGATCATATGGTGAGAATATTTATTAGTTACCGCAAATTTATATTTACCACCAACGGCAACATTGGGAATAAATACACTCCATAAGCCTCCGCTACTAATTTTTTGCATTGCATTTTCATCATGTTGATACCAGTGGCTAAAGTCACCCAATACGCAAATTCGCTCAGCATTAGGTGCCCAAGTTGTAAAGCGTATTCCATCAACGCCATCTTCATGGCTAAAATGAGCTCCCATAAAGCGATGTGCATTATGATGTTTGCCTTCGTGGAATAAAAATTTATCTAAGTCAGAGATTGATAAACTTGTTGCTGTTATTGTTTCATTACTCGCACTAGTTGCTTTAGTTTTTTTTGCTACTGGTTTTGCGGCTTTTTTGGCAGCAGGTTTTACAGGTTTTTCTTCTTTAATTAATTCTAATTCTGGTGAAGTAATTGCTGCAGGAGCTTTTTTAGCTTTGGGTGCAGCTTTAGCTTTAGGACTAGGTTTAGTTTTGACTGCGGCTACTTTTGGAGTTTCTACTTTTGGAGTTTCTACTTTTGGAGTTTCTACTTTTGGAGTTTCTACTTTTGGAGTTTCTA
>JAIETT010000224.1 GCA_019744945.1 Burkholderiales bacterium | reverse complement strand
CACGTAACGCGAAATTGCCATCAATGCCCCAGTATTACCTGCAGACACAATAGCATTCGCTTTACCTTCTTTAACCAAGTTAATCGCCAAACGCATGGATGAGTCACGTTTAGTACGCATTGCACTTTGTGGCGCTTCATCCATACCAACTACTTGAGTGGCATGGACGACATCTATTCTATCGCTGTATTGAGATAATTTATCACCAATTTGCTTATAAATAGCATCACGATCACCAACTAAAACTACATTAACGTCCACGGTTTCATCTAAGAAGCGTAAACAGGATGGCACAGTAATATTTACACCGTGATCACCACCCATAGCATCTACTGCAAGGATTATCGCCATAGTTATGCTACTTTATAAAGAATTAATCACCTTTAGTTTTAAGAACTTTTTTGCCGCGATACACGCCATTTGGGCTAATATGGTGACGTAAATGCACTTCACCAGTAGTTGCTTCAATTGCTGTAGCTGGTGCAGTAATTGCATCGTGTGAACGGTGCATACCACGTTTTGAAGGAGATTTTTTATTTTGTTGAACTGCCATGTTGATTACCTCTAAATAATATTCTTTAAAACACCAAACGGGCTATCTGCGCTATCATGATAGCTTAGCCCAATACACGACTCATGTTTACTAGCGTAAGGAAGTAACATAATCACCTCATCTTCCACCAGTTGCATGATATCAAATTCAGCTTCAGCTAATACGCCATCTTCGACATCAGAATCACCGTCGGCGAATAAAGCAGCATCAAGCTGATCTTCATTAAAAAAAACTGTTATGCACGACTGATTATCAAGCGTGAGCTCCATCGGCTGCAAACAATTTTGACATAAAGTGCCGATTATACCATAAATCGAGAGCTTAAGTGTAGGTCTATTTAACGTATCCAAATAACCGACTAGCTCATAAGAGACTTCGCCGCTAAATTGATCTATTTCTTGAATTCGCTCACATTTGAGTAAATCCAACTTACCGTTAATTGTTTTGCCACTTTTGGCAAATTTAACATTGTCTATATACATCTTATAAACCCGATCCTAAAATGCTAAAAAGTGCAAAATTATAACTTAGAATTCTATTGCAATTGTGACTATTTAAGCCTTATGGCGTAAATTGTATGAAGTAATAAATATAAATCCCGCACAAAATACAACTATAGCTCCAACCAAAACTGGCAAGCGTGCATGATGTGCTGCAATGTACCCGGCTAATAATGAGGGTATAACCTGTGCTAAAGCATTCGCACTTGAACTAACTCCCATTGCCTCACCCAATGCCTCGGGTGGTGATAAACGCGTGATCAACGCACTACTAAAAGCTTTAGTCAATGCGGCACCAATTGCCAAAACAGGCGGAACTAAATAAATTCCTACAGGCCATGAATTCGGTAAATAATAATAGACCAATAGACAGATTGCGGTTAAAAACATCGAAATATCTAAAATCTTATAATCTCTAACCTTACCCGATAGGCGGCGTACAAAACCACCTTGAGCTAAAATAATCATTATTCCTAGGTAGGCAAAGAAATTACCTACTTGTCCTTGTTTAAAGCCGAATTGCTCAACTAAAACTATACCCCAAAACGTAGTGAAGAAAGTGAAACCTGCATTAAATAAAAACAAAGCAGGAATAACCATGCGTAAATAATCACGTTTAAAAATCTGACTAAGATTTTGTAGTGGACGCAATAGGTGAATTTTTTTGGATAACTTTGTTTTTAAGGTTTCAGGTAAAAAATAAATCACCCACAGCACATTAATTGCACTAAGTATGGCTGCAAACCAAAATGGCGTAGCTGCATTAAAATAAATTGACCACGCTGGATCAGATAGTTTACCACCTAGAAATGGACCTAACACAAAACCAAGTCCAATTGAAACGCCAATCATGCCAAAATTTTTGGCACGTTTTTCAGGTTGGCTAACATCCCCAATCACAGCTTGCGCGATTGAAATATTGCCACCCGACATACCATCAAGTATCCGCGAAAAGAACAATAATGGTAAACTTTTAGTACTAATTCCAATGCCGAATAAAATATATGAAATAGCCGTGCCACTAATTGAAATAATGAGCAATTTTCTGCGTCCAAAATTATCCGAAAGCTGCCCCAAAATTGGTGTACAAAAAAATTGTGCAATCGGATATGCCGCCAAAAGCCAGCCCGCCATAATAAAGCTTCGAGCGCTACTCCAATTTTCAGGAGTTACACGAAACTCTGAACCATGAGTAATCAAAAGCGGAAAAACTGGAATTAATATCCCTATTCCAAGCATATCAATGAAAATGGTTAGGAAAATAATCCATAAGATTTTTTTATTCTCAGTTGTTTTAATTCTATTTAACCTTTATTATATATCTTCAACTCACATTAAAACATCGTAAGCAGTACAACACAGACACTGGTAACAATTACTTTTTTAAAATCACCATCAGAAAGCTTTAACTTAACTTCTAGAGTTTAAGGCTTAAATTAGAGCGCTGACAACAAGACCGTTGAGTTTAGTGCCATCATTAATGATAATAGCATAATCGCGATAATTGAAAAACCAAACATTTTACGCGCCCAAGAGATATCATTATTATTCGCACGAAACCCACTCGCTGCCAAACGAATCCACCATAAGCCAACCGCCAGAGCAACGATTAAATAATATTTACCAGTGTAACCACAAAGGCTTAATAAACTTGATACAACAGTAAAAATTACCACATATAGCAACATATTGCGTTTTGCAACTTGAATACCTTTTTTAACAGGTAATACCGGTATGCCCGCACTAGAATAATCATTAAATCTAAAGATTGCAATCGCATATGAATGTGGCATTTGCCAAACGCTTAATAAAGCAAATAAAATTAGCGCCCCTAGATCAAACTTGTTACTCACCGCGCAATACCCAACTACAGGCGGAATTGAACCAGAAATGCTGCCGATTAAAGTTCCATAAATAGAGTTGCGTTTAAACCATAAACTATACACCACAACATAGAAAAATAAACCAACTAGCGCAACAATCACGGTTAGCCAATTAGCCCAATGATAAAGAAAAAACACGCCAAGTAAGCTTAAAATAAAGCCATAAAATAATGCAACTTTAGCCGAGAGATGTCCTTTGACCATAACGCGGTTTTTGGTGCGCTCCATTAAACTATCAATATCACGATCAATCACGTTGTTAAAAACACAACCTGCGGCAATAATTAATGAAATCCCAATTAAAGTTGCAAGGAATAAACTTAGATTATATTTACCTTGTGAGGCTAAGCCAAAACCACCAGCAACTGTTATCAAATTACCAAAAATAATCCCTGGCTTGGTGATAGAAATAAATTTTTTTATCAAAATATAATACCTTTATGTTGCCAAATTGAGAATTACATTTACTCTAACAAGCTTAAAATATACGCTTAAGCTAATCTAGAGCAAATACCTGACAAGAATGCTAGCCAGATTATAATCCCAAAAGCCGATAAGAAAATGGCTAACTCAGAATAAATTAAGCGCAAAGCTTAGCTGAGTTAGCCACTAGTGAAAGAAAAATCTTTCGTATCGACGTTACTTAGTGTTCCATCATATTATAATTTAAGTTCCACATAATCCAGATAGTAGCAATTACTAGTATCAATAAGATTAATGCCGTAAACAAAAAAGTAATTAAATTCCAACGTTGTTCAGATGACCTACTCAAATGCAAGAAAAACACCAATTGAATAAACAACTGCCCTACCGCAAGTACAAGTACAGTAACAGCAATACCCTCAACCGGTAGCATATGATTAACAACGACAAAATAAGGAATTACAGTCAAAATAATTGATAGAATAAAGCCAATTGTATATGACTTAACACTACCGTGACTTGCTCCTGTTGCAGAAGAAACATCATGATGAGCTGACATTTACATCACCCCCATTAAATAAACAACAGTAAAAACAAAAATCCAAATAATATCTAAGAAATGCCAAAATAAACTTAGACAAGACAATTTACGCTTTACGATTGCAGTTAAACCACGTTTGTACACTTGCACCATCAATAACGCCATCCAAATTAGACCACAGGTAACATGCAGACCATGTAAACCTACTAATCCAAAGAAAGAGGATAAGAATGCGCTGCGACTAGGTCCATTACCTTCAATGATCAAATGATGGAATTCGTTGATTTCCATACCAATGAATCCAAGCCCCAATAGGAAGGTTAAAAATAGCCAAAGCATAACTTGAGCTTTATTTTCCTTAGTCATTGCAAGCGTTGCTAACCCATAAGTAAAGCTACTTGTCAACAACAAGAAGGTTTCAATCATAACATAGTTTAGATCAAATAATTCTTTTGGCCCAGGACCACCAAATACATTCGCGTGTAAAACTGCATAGGATGCAAAAAAACAAGAGAACAATATGCAATCACTCATTATATAAACCCAGAAACCAAATACTACCTTTGAAGTAGCCTCAGTATCATGGTCATGGTGGTGTGCAGAGTGGTTATTTGTTATTTGTGAAGTCATTATGCTTTATTCCTACGTAACATAAGTTCATTTTCAATGCGCTCAACTTCTTTAGCTGGGACATAGTAATCAATATCATGGTCAAAAGAACGCGCCACAACACAAGCAAAAATTGCCAAACCGCTTGCGGCAACTAACCACCAAATATACCAGATTAACCCGAAACCTAAAGTAAGAGCAAACAAACCAATCCAAGCCCCAATACCAGTATTACGTGGCATATGGATATCCTCATAAGGTTTACTTTCATCAAAGATCGGTATCCCATTATACTTAGCATCCCAATAAGGTTCTAATGTAGAAACGGTAGGAATGCGCGCAAAATTATAAAACGGTGGCGGAGATGACGTAGCCCACTCTAATGTGCGACCATCCCAAGGATCACCAGTATAATCTTGATTTTGTTTAGCTTTAATAATACTTACAAGTATTTGTAATACTTGGCAAGCAATACCAACTGCAATAATTAGCATACCGACAAAAGCAATAACAAACAAAGGATGCCAACCAGTTGAGTAGTCATAATGGCTAATCCGACGAGTTGCCCCCATAAAACCAAGCACATATAAAGGCATAAACGCTATATAAAAACCAACCAACCAAAACCAGAAAGATGCTTTACCAAAACCTTCATTCATTTTGAAACCTAAGGCCTTAGAACACCAGAATGATAAAGCAGCCATGCACGCAAATACTACACCACCAATAATTACATTATGGAAGTGAGCGATTACAAACAGACTATTGTGTAAAACAAAATCAGCGCCAGGTACAGCAAGCAACACACCAGTCATCCCACCAATCGAAAAGGTAATAATAAAACCGATTGTAAAATACATCGGAGCACTAAACCAAATCCGCCCGCGGAACATAGTGAATAGCCAGTTAAATATCTTGACCCCCGTTGGAATCGCGATAATTGTGGTCATTATACCAAAAAAAGCATTTACATTCGCACCAGC
>JAIETT010000316.1 GCA_019744945.1 Burkholderiales bacterium | reverse complement strand
GTTTAATATTTTATTTTCCATTTTTATTTACCTCAAAAATTAAGGCGGTGATATAATTACCACCGCAAAAGTTAAAATTATTTAGTAGTAAGTTTCTCAATTGCTCGAGCCGTTCCAAGCATTCCTAGTGCTAAAAGAACGGCTATTTTCATTTCTGAATAACTGACTAAATCAACTACCCGAAACATCACCCCAAAAATTCCAATCAGTGAACCAACGGCATAAAGACCGTTAACAATTTTATTTTTCATCATCAAAACCTTTATAAAAACATTATTTAATTAAAAAATCCATATCGGCGGTATGCCCCCGTTCTAACTCGCATCATTCCCGAATTTATCCAACTTTTTAAAGAACTAAAAATCTAAGTAAAGCTTAATCTTCATTGAGAGCCGAAGAGCTCTACCGCTATTCTCGTCTGCCACCAATGATTTACCCCCGGAGAGGGGGGAACGCCGTCCTAAGAACGTAATAAAAAAGCTAATTAGAATGTCTTAGCGATGGCTAATCGTCTCGATTGGCCAATGAGCTTAGAGATTCTTTAGCACTCGATGTGCAGGGGCAAGAAATAAATATATTAAAAAGTTTTTCAGTTTTTTGGAGCTTGCGACACAAAAAGTTAAAAAGTTTTTAAAAGAGCAGCACAAAAATAGCCAGTGACTTTATGTCCTGGCTATTTTTCTTAAAGTGCTGTCTGCTATATTTATTACTTGTTTATTCACCCTTGCTAAATCGATTTTTATTATGTTGTCCTCGTTTCAGTTCCCCCTCACCAGGGATAAATCAAAAACTCTAACTTATGGCGCAGCCAAAACTAGCGCAGCTTGCCCTAAAGGTTATGGTTTTTAGGGCTTTAAGCCCTGAATTGTGGGGGATTTTAGGTTTGAATAAGTGGCGGACAATGCCGCCCCTTAAATTCCATGATTAGATAAAATTAAGTACCCCCTAGCGTAGCGTTTGTGGGGTGCATAATCGCGCTAGCGTTGTAAATAAAGCGGAAAATTGGGGATTTAGCCAGGACAAATAAAGAGCATAATAAATATAACAAAATTACTTCAAATACGCCCAACAAACAAGGTTAAGATTATGATATAATTATGTATTATTTAACTGTCAAGGGGTTATGATGGATGATTTAAATGAATTAATAAATACTAAAGTTCTTAATATAAAGAACTTGATTGAACAAAACATCGTCGACGAAAGTGTAACTAAAGGAAGAGCTCAAGAGGCTTTGGAAGAATGTCGTATTATTTGTAGAGATTTATTAGAAGAAATAAGAAAAAATATTGATAACCCAGAAGTTTATGAATACGCTGGTGAAGAAGATTATCGATACCGTTACGTTGAAACTCCGTATGATTATTCGTTCAATAAAGCAGTTCCATCGCTTTGTGACCAAATAATTAAAAACGATATACAAGAACAGCGTTACATATGTGATGGTGCTATGCTAAATTCATCAATCATTACTGCAAAATTTGAGTTTATCGTAATAATTAGCGAGATGCTCTTATATCATGAATTAGACTAATAAGAGTGTAATTATAAAATGCTTTACATTTCGAACCATCAAACTACCAATTTATGGGGATTGGCTAAATAGAAATATACTACAATAATTTTAAGGAATAATATAGTGAATAACATAATAAACAGAATAAAGATTAAGTTATTTTGGAATAACTATCGCTATCAAATAATGAGCATAATGGCTGGTTATATAATTAGTAAAGCATATTTCTTAAAATCTGGCTACAAATATATTGATGATCCAGATCATACATACCCGTTTACTACTCCGAAACAAATACTAATTAACAACGGCGAAGATAGTCAACATTCAATTGAACACTATATTGAAATTGTTTGTACTGAACTATCGCAAAAGTCATCAATAAAAGAACAAGTTTTTTAAGCCTTTGTCACTTTAAATTTAAATCAAAATATTACAATGAAAATATTTTTGTTTTTATTCATGATTTAAAACAACGAATTAAGGAGAGAAAACTAATGACACAAATAGCATTGCTATTCCAACTTGATTTATCTGATTTTTTAAATAATGGTTTTGTTGATCAACTATTTGTTCATCCATTAAAGAAAAACAATCTTAATAACCTAGAACTAAATTAAAAAGGCTTGCCATGCAAAAAAAACTAAAAACTTATATAGATAAAGTACTAAGCGACTACTTACAAGACAATATCCCCGATTGGGGCTTATTCCCCTTGATTAGCGCGTTATTACTGTGCTTTGTTGGAATGAGTGCAGGACTACTAACAGTAATAGCATTTTACAAAAATCCATTGCTGTTAGTAATTGAGATATTTTTATTGTTATGGGTCGGGCGCACGGTATTTGGTTTTGCAGGAACAATCGCAGCACGACTAGGTTATACTTATAAAAAAGCATAACCTTTAGATAGGTGGTAGATGATTAATGACTAATTACGCCACCTTTTAATTTTGGAATCAACTGAATCTTTAACTCATATCCTACAGCTTCAGCATAGCGCCTTAGAGTTTCTAAACTTGGAGAATGCTTAGTTTTACCACCATTATTTTCTAATCTGCTAACGGCTGATTTACTAGTGTGCATAATCTCAGCAACCTCATCTTGCGTTTTACCTGCATGAATCCTTGCTTTCAAAAGATCAAACTCATATTCCATTTGGTCATATGCTTGTTTGGTCGCTGGATCTTCCAGAGCAATCGCTTTCAATTGCTCATATGTATATTTTGATTTAGCCATTTTTGACCTCCTTCATACGTTTTTTTGCAATATTTAATTCTTTAGTCGGGGTTTTATCAGTTTTTTTAACAAAGCTATGTAGCATGATAATTTCATTATCTACAATTAGACAATAAAACACTCGAGCAATCCCCTCTTGACCTTTAAGCCTTAATTCAAATAAACCATCACCCATAAATTTAGTATGCGGCAAACCTAAATTAACACCCGCATCCTGCATAATATCGGCATAACGTAAATATCTTGCTCTTAAGGTAGTAGGCAAATCTAAAATTTCTTCTTCAACTTTGTCATTATAGAATGAGATGGTATATTTTTTCATAACTATATGTTACCATATTTGTGAACTATCATAATGTTTTTTTTACCACATCAAACGAATGCTTGATGAGGCAATGATAGTTAATTATTTATAACACTATGATTATTTTACGATATAATGAAGCCAGTAATTAATTTCAAGGTAATACCATGTCTTCAACATCAATTTATTTTTTATCATCTTTAATGACGTTAACATTTGTTTTATGCAGCTGTTTATTTTTAGGTAAAAATTCTGGACTAGCTGCGATTGAACGCTTTTTAAATATCATAAAAAAACAAAAGATCAAGCACACTATAGTTTCCCCGTTCGCCGTTGTGTATGCTATTTTTTATGCGTCTCTTTACATTGGTGTAATGTTACTGGCAATGATTCAACTAACAGCTGCAATTGCATCATTTAATCTTGGTATCATGTTTTTGGTCATAGCATATAATTTATTGGCTTTGTTATTAATCAATAAATTTATCTTCCAAAAATATTTGGTGATTTATAGAGGAATAAAAGGTTAAAATTGACATAAATAGCGCCACTCAGATTTGTAAGTACAAAACTGATAAATCAGTTGCAACAATAATTTTTTGGCGTTAAATACACCGTGAGATAAATCTCACGGTGTATTTAACTAATTACAGAATTTGCTTTCCATCGCTTCAATAATTTTCCATGCTTTTTCAAGTAAAGAATTTAAGCGACTTTGTAAATTTCGACTAATTATTTCAAGCTCTTCAATTTCAATAAATACATCGCTGATTTCACCGATAAAGCAACCATAATCAACCTTGCTGATATTTATCATTTCACTATCTGATTTAATTGAAATGATTTTTTGATAATTTTCTATAGTGCTTTGTGTGAACTCACATAAATTAAGATAACGCAAAGCTTGTTCTTTGTCATTAGCCGCACAAGTTGGCACATGGCGTTTATAACATTCAACCCATTTCAATTTTAATTCACCTAAAACCCTGTTCTGGTTATCATTCCAAAATTTATTAATAGAATCTTTAGCCTTGCCCTGCACCAACTCAATAGTTTCGGTAATGTCATGAATTTTATTACCAGTCTTGCGAATAAAAATAATATCTACGGTTACGGTCGCTTGCTCGAAGAGGTTATCAGGTAGTCTAACAACGTCCACCACTACAGCTTCATTGTTAATAATGTGGCGCTTGTTAGCTTTTGGTATGTCCATGTAAAAACTAGGAACCACTAATGCCATGATTCCATTATCTTTAAGTAAGCACATGCATTTAGCTACAAAATAATGGTGGATTGAGTAACCATCTAAATCAGGCATAAAACTATCGGTGATTTTTTCAGCTGAATATGGCGGATTACCTACGATTAAATCATATTTTTTGCCGCTAAAATCTATGTTTTGCAAGCCGTCATTAATGATGGCGACATCAGGGTAAAGGCTTTGTACTAATTTAGCGGTTAATGTGTCATATTCCACACCTGTAATAGTGCTATTGCTGCGAATTTCATTTGGCATATACTCAAAAAATGCGCCATTACCGCATGATGGCTCTAATATGTCCCCGACTGTAAATTTACAAACTTGGCTTACATAGCGGTAAATAAAATTAATTACTTCTTTTGGTGTGTAATATGCACTACTTGATGAATTGCGTAGGCTTTCCAAGACTTCTTTTTCTCGTGCCGCACCAAAATTAGCGCGAATTGCACGCATGATTTGTCCATACAATGTTTTATCCCAAAAGCACCGCTTTAAACCACCAAATCCTTGATAAGATTTTAAGACTTCAAGATTAGGCTCTGATTTAGCCATTTCTTCAATTACTCGCACATTATTAATGAATTGTTGAACTTTATGAGATGCTAAAATTTGCTTGTTGTATTCCATGATTGACTGCTCCAAAAAATCACTGGTTTATGGTTTCATGGGGCGCTATTTAATCTTCCCCACACCCACAACACAGCACAACGGACAGCAGCACTCTGTTCAGCAAATGCTTTTTTGAATTTATTTTACGCAGTCAAAAAAATTCAAAACAAGATTTGTGAATTAGTAAAACTTGGAGTGAGAAACAGTTACAAAATTAAATAGCTAGGTACAATTAATATTACCTAGCTATTTATACAAATTTATGAGTGGTATCTTGCACGCATTTTGTAAAATTAATTACAAAAAGCAAGTGCAAGATGGTGGAACTTGTGGAACAGCGAATAAGTTTGTTAAGCTAAAAACGTTGCTCACGACTTAGTTTTACTTATGCTGCGGTTGTGCTATGATTGTGGGTGTGGGTTGAAAGTGACGAACGTCAATTCTGCAAGTATCTCGATGATGCTTGCAGAATAAAATTACTATTGTTTAAAATGGAACGTCATCCGATTCCAAGGACGGGAGTACGTCATAAATTTTGTGTCAATCTGATTTCTACTTCATTTTAAATCAGATTTTTCCAAATTTGATTAACA
>JAIETT010000038.1 GCA_019744945.1 Burkholderiales bacterium | reverse complement strand
GATGTCCAATTGGCATTTTTTAAACATCGTTTATTGCTTCTTGAAACCGAGATGGTTGAGAATGCAAAAAAGACCACACAGGCCTTCCAAGAACAAGATACAACTTATATTGCCGATCCATCTGATCGAGCAACTATCGAAGAAGAATATGCACTTGAATTACGTACGCGAGATCGCGAGCGTAAACTGCTACAAAAAATTCGTTCAGCCTTGGCAATGATAGACTCTGGCGATTATGGCTATTGTGAAGATACTGGTGAAGAAATTGGATTGAAACGTTTGATTGCCCGCCCAACTGCGTCGTATAGCATTGAGGCTCAAGAGCGTCGCGAGAAAATGCAAAAACATTTTGCCGACGATTAATCTAATTATTAGTTAAATTATATAAAAAATCCCGAGGTATTCCTCGGGGTTTTTCAATTATAAGGCTAATTTAGCAATGCCTAAGTCGGTTAATTGTTTTTCATCAACATCATTAGGTGCATTCGTCAAGAGACATTGACCACGCGTGGTTTTGGGAAAGGCAATTACATCGCGAATTGAGTCGGCTTTACACATCATTGAAGCAATGCGGTCTAAACCAAAGGCAATTCCGCCATGAGGTGGCGCGCCAAATTGTAAATTATCAAGCAGGAAGCCAAATTTATTTTGTGCTTCAAGTGGACTAATTTTTAGCGCATCAAAAACTTTGGATTGCATATCGGAACGATAGATTCGAATTGAACCACCGCCTAATTCCCAGCCATTTAAGACGATATCATAGGCCTTGGCTAGGCATTCGGCAGGATTAGTTGCCAATTGCTCAATATGCTCATCTTTTGGCGCGGTAAATGGATGATGGCAGGCGACATAACGATCGGCTTCTTCGTCATATTCAAACATCGGGAAATCGATTACCCATAATGGCTTCCATTCGCCCTCTGCAAGACCTTTTTCGTGTCCAACTTTAAGTCTTAATGCGCCCATCGCTTCATTGGCAATTTTGGCTTTATCTGCGGCAAATAAAATTATTTCTCCATCTTGAGCATTAGTCGCTTTTACAATTGTAGCTAATTCTGCATGGGTTAAAAATTTGACAATTGGTGACTGCAAACCTTCTTCATTAGGCTGACTTGCGTCATTTACTTTGATGTAGGGAAGACCTTTAGCACCGTAAATTCCAACAAATTTGGTTAACTCGTCTAATTCTTTGCGTGATAGGGTCACTGAACTAGGTAATTTTAGTGCAATAATTCTACCGTCGTTGAGTTTACTTGCTTCGCTGAAAACTTTAAAGCCGCTACCTTTTAATTCTTCGGTTAGATCGACAAATTTTAAGTTTTCTAGACGCAAATCAGGCTTGTCTGAACCATAGTAATACATGGCATCGGCATAGGTCATAACAGGAAATTCTGGTAAATCTACATTAAGTACATTTTTAAAGGCTTGACGAATTAGACGTTCCGCCATAGCACGAATTTCAGCTTCAGTTAAAAATGAAGTCTCAATATCGACTTGAGTAAATTCTGGTTGACGATCGGCACGTAAATCTTCATCGCGGAAACAGCGAACAATTTGATAATATTTATCAAAGCCTGCTACCATCAATAATTGTTTGAATAATTGTGGTGATTGTGGCAAGGCGTAAAATTGTCCTTTGTGAACTCGAGACGGAACTAGGAAATCTCGGGCACCCTCAGGCGTTGAACGGGTTAAAAATGGTGTTTCAATATCCATAAAACCTTCGTCGTCAAGAAAACGGCGAATTTCACGACTTAACTTGCTACGTAACATTAAGTTATTACGCATTTTTTGTCCACGTAAATCAATGATTCGGTGCGAGAGGCGATTCATTTCGCTAACGCTGGTATCATCAACTAAAATGGGGGTTGGTATCGCAGTATTAAGAATTGTGATCGTACTAGCTAAAATTTCTATATTGCCAGTGTTTAAATCTTTGTTTGAATTCGGTCGACTACGTACTAATCCTGTAACTTCAACGACGTATTCATGTTTTAGTTCATTTGCATTGCTAAAACAAGCCGTTTCAGGTTCTGCCACAATTTGCACTAATCCTTCGCGATCACGCATATCAAAGAAAATTAAGCCACCAAGATCTCGGCGACGGTGTACCCAACCTTTAACGGTTACAGTTTGGTTAAGATAGCTATCAGTAATTAAGCCGCAATAATTAGTTCGCTGCATAAATGTTCCTTATTAATGTCCTATTTATTATGTAATTCTGATGAGTTGTTTTTCATCGAGGTAAAAAATCTTGCCAAATATAGTTCAGCTGGAATTATAATTTGCTGAATGTATAATGCGGTATTTTGTGATAAAGCTTATATTTTAGCATGTTATTGTTATGCTAATCTTTGGTATTTGCAGTAATCTTGCGGTTAATTAGCCAACTAATTAGTGCACGAATGAACTATTAAAAGATTAAATGGAGTTTTGCCATTTAATCTTTTAAAGTGAACGGTGGATATTTACAGGATCTATTTAAATTTAATAAAGGCTCATTCATGATTAGAAATCACTAAAAATTACTCTTTAGCCACAGGAATATCTGCACTTACATCTGAAAATAACGGCATTTTTGACATATAATCATATTGCTTGAAGCGGCGAAGAATATTTTCTTGGGCTTTTTCAAGGAATGCTGCCGCGCGTGGTGCATCAATAGTTTTTAGACCACGGAAGCGATTTTCTGAATCAAAGTATTCCGCTAGTGGTACGGTTGGTGCACGACTATCTAGTTGCATCGGATTTTTACCCTCGTGACTTAAGTTGGGGTTAAAGCGATACAGGAGCCAATATCCAGTTTGAACTGCTTTACGTTGTTGTTCCATACCATGAGTCATATTAATGCCATGGGCGATACATTGAGCGTAAGCAATTACAATGGCAGGTCCATCGTAAGCCTCAGCTTCGCTAAGTGCGCGAATGGCTTGCATTGGGTTAGCCTCTAAAGCGATTTGTGCCACATAGACATGCCGATAGGTAATTGCAAGCAGACCGAGATCTTTTTTGAAAAATGATTTACCAGAGCTGGCGAATTTGGCAATAGCGCCCAATGGGGTGGATTTTGACATTTGTCCACCCGTATTGGAATAGCTTTCGGTATCTAGAATTAAAATTTTAACTTTATTTCCACCCGCAATAACGTGATCTAAGCCGCCATAGCCAATATCATATGCCCAACCGTCACCACCAATTGCCCAGACACTTTTTTCAAGGACATGATCAATAATTTCGAGGAGTGAGTTTTTTTCAATTAATTCACTGGCAATTAATGCGGCTTTTAATTGTTCTAAACGTTGACGTTGTTGACTAATTTCATCGGCAGTTTTGGCTGGAGAATTTAAAATTTCAGTGATTAAAACTTGTTGTGAAATAAAGTCTGGATTTTGCGCTAATTCAATCAGGCTTAAGCGGGCACGTTCTTGTAATTGTGTTTGTGCTAAGCGCATACCGAGAGCAAATTCGGCATTATCTTCAAAGAGTGAATTCGCCCAAGCTGGTCCACGTCCTGCAGGATTAGTGGTATAGGGCGTAGTTGGTAAATTACCACCAAAAATTGATGAACAACCAGTTGCATTAGCAATTAACAAACGATCGCCGAGTAATTGGGTTAAGAGTTTAATATAAGGTGTTTCACCGCAACCAGCACATGCGCCAGAGAACTCAAAGAGTGGTTGCATTAATTGACTACCTTTGAGATTGACAATACCACCTGTTACTTGCTCAGCACTGGTTTCACCAAGTGTGGTAAAGAATGCAAAGTTAGCACGCTCTTGCTCGCGAATTGGGAGCTGTGGCACCATATTAATGGCCTTTTTACCTGAAGTTAAGCCAAGTTTATTTTTTTCAATAACTGGGCATACATTTACACACGCATCGCAACCAGTGCAGTCTTCAACCGCGACCTGTAATGAATAGTGTTTATTTTCAAAACCTTTGATTTTGGCAGGTACATGTTTGAAGCTTGCTGGAGCATTGAGGGTTTCACTCGGATCAAAAACTTTCATGCGAATTGCGGCATGTGGACACACCAAAGTACATAAACCACATTGTGTACACAGAGCTTCTTGCCACTCGGGCACATGATCGGCAATATTGCGTTTTTCAAATTGGGACGTTCCGCTTGGCCAACTTCCATCGATAGGTAATGCTGAAACTGGAAGTTGATCACCTTTAAGTTGTAACATCGGTGCAATGATATTTTGAATAAAACCATTGGCATTTGGATTGGTTTGGCTTAACATTGGTATGTTGCTATTGGCGTTTTGAGGAACAGTGATTTCTTCAATTGCAGCAAGTGTTGCATCAACTGCGGCAATATTTTGTGTAACTATCTCTTGTCCTTTGCGGGCATAGGTCTTTTTAATGGCAGTTTTAATTGCATTTAAAGCCGTATCGAGTGGTAAAACTTGGCTAATTGCAAAAAAAGCCGTTTGCATAATGGTGTTAATTCGTTTACCCATGCCGCATTCGAGAGCTATTTTATTAGCTTGAATATTAAAAAGTTTTATTTTAAGTGTAATGATTTGTTCTTGAACCGCCTGTGGTAGATGGTGCCAAACGTCATCCTGTGAGTATGGACTGGTGATCAAAAATGTTGCACCAATTGCAGCGTGTTCAAGAATGTTGTATTTATTTAAAAAACTAAAACTATGACAAGCAATAAAGTTGGCACTTTGAATTAAATAGGTACTTTGAATGGCTTGTTCACCAAAGCGTAAATGTGAAATTGTGTACGAACCAGATTTTTTAGAATCATATTCAAAGAAACCTTGAACAAATTTATCGCTGTTTTCACCAATAATCTTAATTGAATTTTTGTTCGCTCCAACCGTGCCATCGGAACCCATGCCAAAGAAAATCCCGCTAAAATTATTAGGATTGGAACTAACGAAATTTGGATCATAAGCTAGGCTGTTATGGCTAACATCGTCATCAATGCCTACGACGAAACTTTTTTTGCGCAGGCTTTTACTTAGCGCTAAGTTATCAAAAACGGCTTTCACCATGGCTGGAGTAAACTCTTTGGAACCAAGTCCATAGCGCCCACCAATCACTAAGGGTAGTTGGCTAAATGGTGCGCTGTCATTTTCAATTGCATCAATAATCGCGGTTTTAATATCTAAATAAAGTGGATCACCAACTGCACCAGATTCTTTGGTGCGATCTAAAACGGCAATCGCTTGGGTAGTCGCTGGTAATTCGTTGACAAAATCTTCAATTGAAAATGGGCGATATAAACGCACTTTTACTGCACCAAATTTTTCACCAGCTTGATTTAATTTAGTCACGGTTTCTTCGATAGTTTCACAGGCTGAGCCCATTGCAACAATTACCCGCGTGGCATCTGGTGCGCCATAATATTCATAGAGTTTATACTGGCGTCCAGTTAATTCGGCTAATTTGGCTAAATTTTGCTTAATTATATGTGGTGCTTGTTGATAGAAAGGTGTCGCAGCTTCGCGTCCTTGGAAAAACACATCTGGATTTTGCGCCGTACCTTTAATCATGGGTTTATCAGGTGTGAGTCGGCGTGCACGATGCGCATCAATAGCCTCTTGGTTGATAAATTGCTTAATTGTGGCAAAATCAATTACCTCAATTTTATTTAAT
>JAIETT010000284.1 GCA_019744945.1 Burkholderiales bacterium | reverse complement strand
TATAAATTGCCTCAGTTTTATCCATGGTTAGCTGGTGCTAAGTTAAAAATCGGTATTCGTGAAATAATTCGCTCATTTCCGATGACAGTAAATGGAGTAATTCAGCAAGCGGGTAACAGTGGTGTCGTAGTTTTAGTTTCAGCGATGTTAGGTGCTGCGGTAATTCCAATTTATTCAACCATGCGCACATTAAGTAATTTATGGACAACGGTAACCAATATTGTGACTGCTCCGTTATTACCAGACATTATTCGCTTTCATGCAACGAGAGAACCACGCAAATTTGTGATGATTCATAAAACCCATCTTTTGTTAATGAGCGTAATTATTAATTTGTCGATTATGTTGGCTTATCCGTTAATTGATGCAGTGTATTTATATTGGACTCGCGGCAAGTTACCAATCGATCATCGGTTGATTTGTTTATTATTAGCTTCAGTTTCAGTTTTTGCGCTAAATTCACTGTTTAATACCTTTTTAACCGGTCTTAATAACAGCCGTTATTTAGTTGTTTCAGGTTTGTTACGTGGGGTTTTTGTGCTGATTCTAGGTTATTTGTTATTGCCAAAATTTGGTTTAAGTGGTATTGGGATTGCAATTTTAAGCGCGGAAATCTTATTAATGTTAGTTAATTCATTGATTTTTGTTCGTGAAGAATTAAAGTCAATTGGTGCTAAACATGAAGCGATGTTTACGTGGTATGATGTTTTGTGTTTTGGTTCGGTCTCGGGGTTTTTGGTGTTAAATGTTATTATACCTAATTTAAATTCAGTGTACTATTTTGCTAGCTTAAGTTTATTAATTATTGGGATTGTGTATGCTTGGATTAATTTGCAAGCTGAGGTTAAACATAGAATTATGCGTATGCTTCGATTGGTGCGTTAATTAGAGTGCTTTCTTGCTTTGAGGGAATGAATGAAAACGGTTTTGATTGTTGGTGAATTTAGTACTGAAAGTTTTGGTTTGCATATTGCAGAAACTTTGAGTGAGATGGGACATAAGGTTTTAAAATTCATACCTGGATATAATGCACCACAGGGTGGTAATTTATTGTTACATCGCATGAATCAGGTGCGTAGGGTTATTCATCACGCGACTAATGAGATTCCGCGAATACGGGCTCGGCGCATGAAGGTTTTGTGGTCATTAGCTAAAGAACAATCAATAGATTATGTAATAGTGTGTCATGATTTTTTACAGCCAAAAGAGGTGCAAAATTTAAAAGAGCTGACCAATGCTAAAATTTGCCTGTGGTTTCCGGATGCGTTGGTTAATTTTGGCAAAGGCTATTTTATGAATGCAGCCTATGATGGGTTGTTTTTTAAAGATCCCTTTATTGTTAAAGCTTTAATGAGTGTACCCTTGAGTCCAGTTTATTATATGCCTGAATGTTTTAATCCCAAACGCCATAAATTAGATGCGGATAGTATTTCTGAGGAGTATAAATGTGAAATTACTACGGCTGGTAATGCTCATTCTTGGCGGGTTGCATTTTATCAACATCTTAAAAATTATCATGTAAAAATTTGGGGCCCGACAGCTCCGTTATGGATGCCTATAGCAACAACGAAGCAAATGTTTCAAAATAAAATGGTGTTTAATGGTGATAAAGCACAGGCTTTTTTAGGTGCCAAAATTGTTTTAAATAATTTACATTATGGTGAAATTTGGGGGCTTAATGTGCGTACTTTTGAAGCTGCTGGAATTGGCGCATTTCAGATGGTCGATTGGCGTCCTGGTTTAGAGCAGCTCTTTAAAGATGGCGAAGAAATAATTAGTTTTAAGAATCTTGATGAACTTCACTCGAAAATAGAGTATTGGTTGAGCCATCCGAGTGAGCGGCAAAAAATTGCCCATGCAGGTAAAGCACGTGCTCTCCATGAACATACCTATGAATTGCGGCTGAAATTAATTTTTGCTACTTTAGAACAACAAGCACATGGGTTTCCATTGCCAATAATTTAAGCCTTTTGGAGTCGTTAAGTGGCAAATAGTGTCTCAATTTCAGTACCGATGTCTGCACTCCTGATGGTTACAGCAGCTGGGAGCGCCTATTATTTTGGCGTAGCTGGATTCATTGAGTATCCTACTGCTTTAATTATTTTGACAGTAATATTATTGATTTACTTAAGCTTAGAAGTCATCCGCTTGTATCGATTTGATAATCGGCGCTTTCTTCTTAATCCTGCCTTTCTTTGCGCGGTGATGACTCTTGGCTTGTATTATGGCGTAACGAATAGTTTATATTATTTTCCAGCTAATGACGTAGCCTCGGTAGGTATTAAGCCAATTGTAACTGAAGCGATGATCAAGCTTGAATTTATGGCAGTCATCGCGGCAGCTGGAATGTGGATTGGTTATTGGTCAAAAACGTCACAAAAAATGGTTGAATCTAATTACTCTCAGCGAATGATTGAGCGCTATTTTACAAATGATGTGGAACTAAAGGATTGGGCCATCATTTTTTTGGTTGGGGTGGGATTATTTAGTCGCTTACTCCAACTGTATATGGGGGTTTATGAATATTCTGGAAGTTATGATGCATTCATAAAGGCCGCCGCATATACTCAATATTTTAATTTAGGTGGCTATTTTGGTAAAATATCCTTAATGGTTATTGCTTTACAGTATTATGCCAAACCACCATCGTTGAAAACCAGAGTCTGGTTTTTCTTAATTTTATTTATTGAGCTATTTTTGGGTGGTTTTTTGACAGGCTTTAAAAAATTTGTAATTCTACCATTTATTATTATTATACTGAGTCAATATTCACGAACTGGTAAAGCTAGTGTTGTTTGGATTTTATTGATTGTAATTGGTATCAATGTTGCTTATCCAGTTATTGAGCGGTTTAGAGCGATTCGTAACTCAATGGAAACTAATTTTCCAAGTTCTTCTATCATAGGTATTACACAAATAATGTTTTTTCCAACCGAGAAACAAGTTAGCAATGCTTCTTATGATGAACAAGAAGATGAGGCTCCTGTTTATTTAAAGGTTATGTCGCGAACCAGTATGCTTCAGGTTGGCTCTTTAGGTGTGGCTTTTTATGATCAACATGATAATATGCCAGAAGGTAGTCCTGAAGTAATTACTGAAATACTCTTATCACCGCTTTATTCATGGATTCCACGCTTTATTTGGTCAGGTAAAACGCTGCAAAATATTGGTCTATGGTATACACAAGTTGTAATGGATTTTAAATATTTATTTTCATCCACTGCGATGGGGATGATAACCTACTTATACGTTGGTGGTGGGTATTTAGTCGTTTTATTGGGCTTTATTTTTATTGGAATGATGCAACGCATTATTGTCGGTATAACTCAACCATGGAAAACTTGTGCTGGATCGTTAATGGCGATGAGCACGGTAGCGATAATTTCAGCAATTGCGGAATTAAATATGGATGCGCTGATTGTGTTGCTGGTAAGAATGTTGCCAATTTTGTTTTTTTTACAGTCAATTATTTATAAACATGATCAAGCAACAAGCTAAGATGATGAAATTAAACATGGAGTAATGAATAATGAATAAAATTTATGCGACCATTCATTCAATTGCTGATGAGGCAAAGGGAACCTCATATGTGATACGACGATTGTATGAAGAAATGGTCAATCAGGGGCATCAAATTACTTTAGTTGATGCTGATTATCAGGCTGGAATAAGCTGTCCTCAATTTTCTCAGAGTTTTGCAGCAGGGCTTGGCCCAGCAAAATTAGGACGTTCACCGCTGATGGCTAATTATCTAAATCGGCAAGCTAAAGCTGGGGAAATTAAGTTATTGCATAATCATGGTTTATGGATGATGCCAAACGTTTATCCTGGTTGGGTTGCACGTAAATATAATATTCCGTTAATTACGTCGCCACATGGTACTTTTGCGAAAGCTGCATGGGAGAGCGGTTCTAAAATTAAACGCTTGTTTTGGCCATTGCTGCAGCGCCCCGCATTAATGCCAACGGTATGTTTTCATGCAACCGCCGAATCTGAATATTTAGATATTCGTCGTATGGGTTATACCCAACCAGTGGCGATTATTCCGAATGGGATAGATATTCCCCAAGGATTTAGCAAACAACCTAGCGCTTTGAAAACAGTTCTTTTTTTAGGGAGAATTCATCCGATTAAAGGCTTGGATATGCTTTTAGACGCGTGGTCTCATTTGGAGAGTGATTTTCCAGATTGGCAATTAAAAATTATCGGTCCAGATAATGTTGGTCATTTAGCTGATTTACAAGCGTTACAACGTAAATTTAACTTACAGCGTGTTATTTTAGGTAGTGCGGTTTATGAACAACAGAAATGGCAAGAGTATCATAACGCAGATTTGTTTGTGCTGCCAAGCTATAGTGAGAATTTTGCCATGTCAGTTGCTGAAGCATTGGCTTGTGGTGTTCCTGCCGTAGTAAGTAAAGGTGCACCGTGGCAGGAACTTGAGACTCATAACGCTGGATTGTGGGTTGGGATTGATAGTTTAAGTTTAGGCATCGGATTAAGGGCGTTAATGCAAAAACCCGCTGCTGAATTAGCTCAGATGGGGCAAAATGGCAAACAGTTGATGTGTGATAGATATTCATGGCAAAAAGTTGCGTGTATGATGGCTGAGTTATACTCGTGGGTGTTAAATGGCGGTTCTACACCAGAGTTTGTTCGATTAGATTAAGAGAAGGATAATTAGTTGTGAAGATAGTGGCAATTATATTGACCTTTAATGAAGAATTGCATATTCAGCGCTGTTTGGAGCGTTTGCAGGGGATTGTGAGTGATTTTTTGGTGATTGATAGTTTTTCTAGTGATAACACGGTGAAAATCGCTGAAAGTTATGGAGCTAAAGTTTTGCAGCACCAATGGATTAATTATGCTGATCAATTTAAATGGGGAATGTCTCAAGTAGATAGTGATGCCGATTGGATTATGCGGATTGATGCGGATGAATATTTATCCGCTGATTATGCGCATGCTATTCAAAATAAATTGCTAACTTTACCTTTGGAGGTTGCGGGAATTTATTGTGGGCTGCGGCGAATTTTTCAGGGTAAAATGATCCGCTTTGGCGCGGTAAATATTAGTATGTTGCGCTTGTGGCGTTTTGGTAAAGGCACGATGGAAACTCGTTGGATGGATGAGCATGTTAAATTAGATGGTAATGCCATTCATTTTAGCGGTTACATTATTGATCATAACTTAAATTCATTAGGCTGGTGGACAACTAAACATAATGGCTATTCGGCGCGCGAAGTGGTGGATATTTTAAATAAAGAACATCAGTTTCTTATAACTGGGGTGAATAAATTAAATCTAAAATCACCGTTTGGTATGAAGCGTTGGTTGAAAGAAAATGTTTATGCTAAATTACCAGGTGGTATACGTGCATTTGCTTATTTTTGCTATCGCTATTTTTTTGCCTTGGGTTTTTTGGATGGTGCTGCGGGTTTATCATTTCATTTTTTACAGGGCTTCTGGTATCGCTTTTTGGTCGATGCCAAATTAGCCGAGGTTAAACGTGTTATGCGTGAGTCAAATTTATCAGTTAGTGTTGCAATTAAACAAGTTTTAGATATTGACGTAAAAAATAATTAGGATTAGAGTTTTGTATGCTAAAAAGTTGCTATGAGTAAGCTAGT
>JAIETT010000045.1 GCA_019744945.1 Burkholderiales bacterium | reverse complement strand
ACTAGCTTACTCATAGCAACTTTTTAGCATACAAAACTCTAATCCTAATTATTTTTTACGTCAATATCTAAAACTTGCTGAATTGCAGTGCTAACTGACAAATTTGACTCACGCATAACACGTTTAACCTCGGCTAATTTGGCATCGACCAAAAAGCGATACCAGAATCCCTGTAAAAAATGAAAGGATAAACCAGCAGCACCATCCAAAAAACCCAAAGCAAAAAAATAGCGATAGCAAAAATAGGCAAATGCACGTATACCACCTGGTAATTTAGCATACACATTTTCTTTAAGCCATCGCTTTCTACCAAACGGTGATTTTAGATCTAATTTATTTACTTCTGTTGTGAGAAATCGATATTCTTTATTCAAGATCTCAAGCACTTCACGCGCGGAGTAACTATTATGCTTCGCAATCCAATATCCTAATGAGTTTAAATTATGATCAATTATATAGCCTTTGAAATGAACAGCTGGTCCAGCTAATTTAATATGTTCATCCATCCAACGAATCTCCATTGTCCCTTTGCCAAAACGCCATAAACGCAGCATACTAATATTTACCGCGCCGAAACGTATCATCTTACCTTGAAAAATTCGGCGTAAACCACAATAAACTCCAGCAATCTCCAAGGGTAAAGTAGATAATTTATTTTGAATATCAGCAATATATACATCTGACAGATACTCATCCGCATCAACTCGCATAATCCAATCAGCATCACTATCTACTTGAGACATTCCCCACTTAAACTGATCGGCATGATTAAGCCATTTACGCTGAAGTACTTTGGCTCCATATGATTGAGCTATTTGTACCGTATTATCAGTTGAAAAACAATCTATTACTAAGAAATCGCTCGCAATACCCTGCAAGCGCTCTAAACAGCGCTGAATATGTAACTCTTCATTAAATGTTAATATAATTGCCACTATTTTCACAACCAATTATCCTTATCTTAATCTAATCGAACAAATTCTAGTGTAGAACCGCCATTTAAAACCCATGAGTATAACTCTGCCATCATGTTTGCTACTTTCTGCCATGAATATTTATCACACATCAATTGCTTGCCATTTTGCCCCATTTGAGTTAACTCTACGGCTGGTTTCTGCATTAACTCTCTTAATCCAATTCCTAGACTTAAATTATCAATTTCCACCCATAAGCCAGCGTTATGGGTTTCAAGTTCCTCCCACGGCGCACCTTTACTTACTACAGCAGGAACACCACAAGCCAATGCTTCAGCAACTGACATAGCAAAATTCTCACTATAGCTTGGCAACACGAATACATCTGCGTTATGATACTCTTGCCATTTCTGCTGTTCATAAACTGCACCACCAAAAATCACACGCTGTAAGTTAAATTTACGTTGTAACGCCTGTAAATCAGCTAAATGACCAACATTATCTGGACCAATAATTTTTAATTGCCAATCTGGAAAATCACTCTCCAGCTGGTGCCAAGCTTCTAAAAGCATATCCAAGCCTTTAATCGGATGAATTCGTCCTAAAAAAAGGACTGTTTTTAAAGAGCTCGATTGTTTACTAAATCCTTTCGGAATATCTATCCCATTCGGAATTATCGCAACTGGTTGAGTGTAACCCATCCGACGAATATCTAGATACTCAGATTCAGCGGTTGCATGGAAACATACCGTTGGCATTAATGCTGGTCGCTGCAGCAAAGGCCAAAACAAGCGTTTAATTTTAGAACCGCTCTCCCAAGCTGCTTTAGCAAAAGTACCATGTGGCGACGTAATTAACGGAATATTATATTTACGCGCAACCCAACCAGGATAAACATTTGGCATCATCCATAAACCGTGATTATGCAACAATTTAATTTCCCCTGCTTTAGCTTGCTGGTTTAGATAATTCGCCATCAGCGGTGAACGTCCTAATTTTGCGGGACCAACTCCAGCGGCAAAACTCTGTGAAAATTGAGGACAGCTTATTTCAGCCTGATAATCAGCATCGACTAAAGTAACTTGATGCCCATGGTTGGTCATTTCCTCATATAAACGCCGCACCACATACGATGTACCTTTAGCCTCATCAGCAATTGAGTGAATGGTTGCATAAATTTTATTCATCATTAATTACTCCATGTTTAATTTCATCATCTGAACTTGTTGCTTGATCATGTTTATAAATAGTTGATTGTAAGAAAAACAAAATTGGCAACATTCTTACCAATAACACAATCAGCGCATCCATATTTAATTCCGCAATTGCTGAAATGATTGCTACTGTACTTATCGCCATTAACGATCCAGCGCAAGTTTTCCATGGTTGAATTACCCCCACAATAATGCGTTGCACCATTCCAATAAAAATAAAACCCAATAGAACTACCAAATAGCCACCACCAATATATAAGTAGGTAATCATACCCATCGCCGTGGATGAAAATAAATATTTTAAATCCATTACAACTTGTGTATACCATAGACCAATATTTTGCAGCGTTTTACCTGACCAGATAAAGCGCGGAATCCATGAATAAAGCGGTGATAAGAATATTTCAGTAATTACTTCAGGACTACCTTCTGGCATACTATTATGTTGATCATAAAAAGCTACGCCTAAGGATCCAACCTCAAGCATACTGGTTCGTGACATTACCTTTAAATAAACCGGCGCATACTCTTCTTGTTCATCATAAGAAGCATTGTTAACTTGTTTCTCCGTTGGAAAAAACATTATTTGTGTTATATCCACAAAAGATGTACTTGGGAAGTTATCCTCCATTGAATTACGAATTGCACGAAAACGTTCAATAACTGGATAAGCAACATTGATACCAATTACAATCAATAGAATCCAAATAACACTGACTCTACCAGTTCGTGAATACTGACTCAATATAATAATAATAAATGGTAAAATTACAAATTTTTTAAAACCTGTCAAAAAACCGCCCAAAAAAAGCTCAATAAATAAAATCAAGAAAAACCAGACTCTAGTTTTTAACGATGGTGGTTTGGCATAATACTGTAACGCAATTACCATTAAGGCTATTTTACCAAAATAGCCACCTAAATTAAAATATTGAGTATATGCCGCAGCCTTTATAAACGCGTCATAACTGCCAGAATATTCATAAACCCCCATATAAAGTTGCAGCAATCGGCTAAATAAGCCTATCCCAACCAAAAAAATGATTGCCCCATCCTTTAACTCGGCATCATTAGTAAAATAACGCTCAATCATTCGCTGAGCATAATTAGAATCAACTATGTTTTGTGAGGTTTTTGACCAATAGCCAATCCACATTCCAGCCGCCGCAATTACTGCCATAAACTCGAGCTTGATCATCGCCTCAGTTACAATTGGCTTAATACCAACTGCCGCTACATCATTAACGGGAAAATAATATAAACTATTCGTTACGCCATAATATAACCCAAGAGTCATTACAGCACACAGAAAAGCAGGATTAAGAAAAAAACGTCGACTATCAAAACGATACAAGCGAATAACTTCTAAGCTTAAGTAAATCAATAACATTAACGTTAAAATAATTAGAGCTACAGAATACTCAATAAATCCAGCCACACCAGAATAATAAACGGCTCCAGCTGCTGTAATCATAAGGAGTGCAACCATTGGTACTGTAATTGAGACACCACTCTTAGCCACGTAACTACTCCCAAATGCTTAAATGATTGGCAATGGAAAGCCCTGTGCCTGCTGTTCCAAAGTTGCAAATATTAATTTAAGACGCAATTCATAGCTGTGTTCACGGTGAGCGCGTGCTTTGCCAGCGCAGGCAATATTTTGTCGCTCCAGCGGATGACTTAACCAATAATCTATTTGTGTGTAAAGCTCTTCAAGGCTTTTAAAACTTACTATTTCTTCACCATCTTTAAAAAGTTGTTCTAGACCAGGACGCCAATCTACCATCTGAAAAGCACCAATACCCGCGGCCTCAAAGGTACGTACATTTAGTCCCCAAATTTCACCATAATGCAAATTATTTAAAACAATTTTAGCGCCAAGAAAGGCCTGCGCTTTATCACCATTAAAGACCATCTTATTTTGAAACATTTGCTTCGTTGTTGCTATAGGCATCCATAACGGAGCTGTAGGTCCCCAAATTTTTACATGATAATTTTTAAGATGTTGATAAAATGCAACCCGCCAAGAATGGGCATTGCCAGCCGTAGTAATTTCACATTTATACTCATCTGAAATATTCTCCGCATCTAATTTATGGCGTTTAGGATTAAAACATTCAGGCATATAATAAACTGGACTCAAGGGTACACTCATTAAAGCTTTAACAATAAAGGGGTCTTTAAAAAACAACCCATCATAGGCTGCATTCATAAAATAGCCTTTACCAAAATTAACCAACGCATCAGGAAACCACATGCAAATTTTGGCATTAGTAAGCTCTTTTAAATATTGTACCTCTCTTGGTTGTAAAAAATCATGACAAACTATTACATAATCTATTGGTTGTTCTTTAACCAATGACCACAAAACCTTCATGCGTCGAGCTCGTATTCGCGGAATTTCATTAGTTGCGTGATGAATAACCCTACGCACCTGATTCATGCGGTGTAGCAATAAATTACCGCCCTGAGGAGCATTGGATCCAGGTATGAATCTTAAAACCTTATGTCCCATCTCATTCAAAGTTTCTGCAATATGCAAACCAAAACTTTCAGTACTAAATTCACCAATAATCAAGACCGTTTTCATTTATTCCCTCAAAGCAAGAACGCACTCTAATTAACGCACTAATCTAAGCATACGCATAATTCTATGTTTAACCTCAGCTTGCAAATTAATCCAAGCATACACAATCCCAATAATTAATAAACTTAAGCTAGCAAAATAGTACACTGAATTTAAATTAGGAATAATTACGTTTAAAGTTAAAAACCCAAACACAGAACCAAAACACAAAACATCATACCACGTAAACATAGTTTCATGTTTAGCACCAATTGACTTTAATTCTTCACGAACAAAAATCAAGGAGTTAACTAACATCAACAAGATTTCCGCGCTTAAAATTGCAATCCCAAGACCACTTAAGCCAAATTTTGGTAACAACAAATACCCAAGAATCAACACAAAAAAGCCACGCAATAAGCCTGAAACAACTAGATAACGGCTATTATTAAGACCAGTTAAAAAGGTATTAAACAGCGAATTTAGCGCAAAAACTGAAACTGAAGCTAATAATAAACAAATTAATCGATGATCGATTGGTAACTTGCCACGCGTCCAATACAAATACACCGCATCTATTAATGGATAAGCCAACATAATCGACAAATTAATGATTACGCTCATTAACAAAAGATGGGTTTGATGAATCATCACAAATTTGCGTGGTTCTCTCGTTGCATGAAAGCGAATAATATCTGGTAATAAGGGAGCCGTTACAATATTGGTGACCGTTGTCCATAAATTACTTAATGTGCGCATAGTTGAATAAATTGGAATTACCGCCGCACCTAAAACCGCTGAAACTAGAACTACGACACCGCTGTTACCTGCTTGCTGAATTACTCCATTTACTGTCATCGGGAATGAGCGAATTATTTCACGAATACCGATTTTTAACTTAGCACCAGCTAACCATGGATAAAACTGAGGCAATTTATA
>JAIETT010000306.1 GCA_019744945.1 Burkholderiales bacterium | reverse complement strand
ATTGTGCCGCGCTTGGTGCTTAAAGACTGCATGGATGAACGCGAGCAAATTACCGCTAACGGAATTTTATTAATGGGGTTAATTATTTCGCCAGCTATTGCACCTGTTATTGGGGCGTATTTGGCTAAATTTTGGGGCTGGCGGAGTTGTTTTGCTTTAAGTGGGGTTTTTGGTCTAATCTTAGTGGTTTGGGGCTATTTTATTTTACCCGAAACCAATCGTAATCCGTTATTACACTTTCAGCGCCCAAGTTATTATTTAAAAACTTATTTTCAACTTTTAACCAATCGAATGTTTTTAGCGTTAACTGGGATTTATGCAGCTGGAGTTGCCGCTTATTTTACCTTTATTGGAATTTCTAGTTATCTATATATTGATCATTGGCATATTTCACCGCAACGTTATTCATTTTTATATTTATGGCTTTCAGGAGCTTACTTAAGCGGTAATCAAATTATGCAGTATTTGAATGGTAAGCATTTGCCTGCAGTTAAAATAATTCGTTTCGGGGTTTATGCGACTTTTACCGGTGCGGTAGTGGTGGGGATCGCTTGGTTTATTCCTTCACCAACATTGACGATGGTTGTGGTTACGGCAGGTGTACTCTTTATGCGTGCTTCCAATGCGTTGATTAATCCCCCCACGCAAATTCGCATCATGAGTCATTTTGAGCAAAATAGCGCCCAAGCCTTGGGTTTAAATATGTGTATTGGATTTGCGGTAAGCAGTTTAGCTATTTTACTAGTGACACTCTTTGCTCATCAACCATTAATGGGCTTAGTATTGGTTTCGGGGTTTTTTGCCTTGATTGTGGTGTGTAGTTATCGCTTTAATCGCAAGATACTCTATTGAGCTGATTAAATATTTATTTTGTGGGGTGTAATTATGCAAGCAATTGCTGTTTTGGAACGTGGTGCTGGAATTGACCAATTAGCCTTAATTGAGCTAGCCATACCAACAGAATTGGATTCTCAGCAAGTATTAATTAAGGTTGCTTATGCAAGCCTTAATCCAGTGGACGGTAAATTAATTGCCAATCAACCACCTTTTTGGAGTTATCCATATATTCCTGGTTTGGATTTGGCTGGTGAAGTAGTTGCGCTTGGCGCTAAAGTAACTCTGGTGCAAATTGGTGATCGTGTAGCCTTGCATGCGAATTTAACTTTTGGCGGAGCGCTTGCTGAATATATTGTCCAGCCAGAACAGGTTTTATTTAAACTTCCGCACGGATTTGATTTACGTTTAGCGGCAGCGCTGCCGTGTGCTGGCTTAACTGCGTATCAAGCTTTGGTGCGCAAAATGAATGTTCAAGCCGCAAAAACTATTTTTATTCAAGCTGGTAGTGGTGGCGTGGGGAGTTTTGCAATTATTATTGCCAAAGCTTTGGGGTTAAAGATAATTAGCTCATGCTCGGCGCATAATTTTGCCTATGTTAGTGCACTGGGTGCAGATCAGGTTTTAGATTATAAAGCAGGTGATATTTATGCGCAAATTAAGGCGCTTTATCCTGAAGGTATTGATTATATTCTTGAAACTACCAATAAAGCTAATTTACAGCGTGATTTAGAAATTTTGGCGTTTAATGGCCAAATTGCGTCAATTGTGGGTATTTTAGAGACGCTGGATATTCGTGAATTTAGTAGTGGTTTTGGTTTTCATGAAGTCGCGTTGGGCGGTGCGTATCTGGCTAAACATGGTCCATCGCAAGCTGATTTGGCACAAATGGGGCGTGAGCTGGTAGAATTACTGCTTGTTGCCAAAGTGGCACCACAATTAAATGAATACGCTTTTACAGATTATGCAGAAGCCTTTGCGGCATTACAAAGTAGTGCTCAAGCTGGAAAAATTCTTCTTAAAATCAGTTAATTAAATCTACTTTATAAAAGGAAAATTATTATGCAAACTAATTCAGCACGCGGTCGCATTCTGGCGGCGCTAATTTTAGCTCTGGGGATTTCATCGGGCGGCTATTTCGTCGGTAGTGGAATTAAATTCTTTCGGAATTTTGATCGCTCGGTGGAAGTTAAGGGTTTGGCGGAGCAAAATGTTAAGTCAGATTTAGTAACTTGGAGCATTAGCTTCAGTGTGAGTGGCGATAATCTGAAGGATTTATACCAACAAATTAGTCAAAATCAGAAAATTGTCAGTCAATTTTTAGTTGGTAATAATTTTGCTGAAAGTTCGATTCAATTAGGTACGATTAGCGTAAATGATAATTGGGCAAATCAATATGGCAATACCAATGCCAAATTACCGCATTATCAAATTAGTAATAGCGTTAGCGTGACTACCTCCAATGTAGATTTGGTGGCTAAAGTTAGTCAAAATGCGGGTGAATTGGTCAATCAAGGCGTGATCGTTGGTAATAATAGCATCAGTTATTTTTACAATAACTTGAATAGTATCAAGGGCAGTATGCTTGATAGCGCGACGCAAAATGCGAAATTAGCCGCGGAAACTTTTGCTAAAAATACCCAAAGTCAAGTGGGCAAAATTAAATCCGCTAGTCAAGGTGTGTTTACAATTTCATCACCCGATGGTTCGAATATTGGCGATACCAGTAATATCAATAAAAAAGTTCGGGTTGTAACCTCGATTCAATTTTTCATAAATTAATCCCATGCGTAAATTAATTTATGCAAGTCTGGCATTGATCTTAGCGCTTAAGATTAATGCCGAGCCATTGCCTGTTTTGCGGAGTTTTCCAGCTGGCACGCAATTTGCTTTAATTACTAAAATCAATTATCCACAAGTTACCTTGCAGGAAATTCCGAGTAATTGGGGAACTAATTTATTGGGTTTAATGTGGCTTTCGAGTAAAAAAGTTGAGATGAGCCCGGCTTCGGTAATTCGTGACCAAGAGAATAACACCCATGTGCAAGCTTATCTCGATACGCTGAAAAATGAACCAGTTGCAGTCCAATTTGACTTTCAGGGCAGAATTTGGGTGATCTGGCAGTTGACTAAACCCGAGATTCAGCGGACGATTAAGAATAAACAAAATATTTGGTAGCTAAAGAAACATAATTTTACAAGAGGGAATAATTTGCGATGACAACATCAAAAATAATTGTGGCGTTGGACTTTAACGATTTAGGGCAAGTTCTGCACTTTGTCGAGCAAATTCAGCCGAGTGAGTGCCGGCTTAAAGTTGGTAAAGAATTATTCACCGCCTATGGTCCGCAAATTGTGCGTGAATTACATGCGCGCGGTTTTGAAGTCTTTCTGGATCTTAAATTCCACGATATTCCCAATACGGTGTATAAAGCTATTCGTGTGGCGGCGGATTTAGGCGTGTGGATGGTGAATGTGCATGCCAGTGGTGGGCGTGAAATGCTAGTTAAAGCTCGTCAAGCGATTCAAGATAGTCAACATAAACCGTTGCTAATTGCGGTCACGATTTTAACTAGCTTGAGTGATGCCGAGGTTGCCGAAATTGGCTATTCACGCTCACTGACTGAACAAACGCTGTATTTAGCGCAACTAAGTTATGCTTGTGGTATCGATGGGGTAGTCTGTTCGGCGCATGAAGCCGCAGCAATTAAACAGGTTACCAATGCCAAATTTCTTACAGTTACACCAGGAATTCGTTTAATCGCAGATAAAACCGATGATCAAACCCGAATCATGACACCTGTTCAAGCAATTGCGAATGGTGCGGATTATTTGGTAATTGGGCGTCCGATTACTCAAGCGGATGTACCTGCCGCGACGCTACGCACAATTAATCAAAGCATTTAAATTTTGTGATAAATTACAACAATTAAATTGCGCTGAATGATGGGGTTTAAGAATTTTTGTTTGGGTTAATGACATTTGTTAGCGCTAACAGTGGATAATTTGTTATACTCTGGTTTTATAATTTATTAGGGGTGAATGATGGATTTTAAACGCTTAAGATTAAATTTACTACTTGGCGCTCTTCTTGGTGTAAGCTTGGTTGCGTGTAATAATGATTCGAGCAATCATCCCAATGATACCTTACGGGTTGATGTCGGGGCTGAAGCGCCATCTTTAGATCCAACTAAATCGGAAGATGTAAACTCTGCACGGATTATGTATGATTTATTTGCGGGTTTAGTCGATTTTAATCAGAAAAATGAAATTATTCCTGGTTTAGCGCAAAGTTGGGAAATTTCTCCCGATGGAAAAACTTATACCTTTCATTTGCGCAACAATTTAAAATTCTCCGATGGTAGTCAATTGAGTGCCAAAGATGTGGTGTATTCTTGGCGGAGATTAGTTGATCCTAAAATTGCTTCCTCTTACAATTTCTTATTGTCGGGTGTTGAAAATGGGCAAGACATTATTGATGGTAAACAAGCTATTGATAAACTTGGAGTTTATGCCGCTGATGAGCAAACGGTAGTCGTGAAGTTAAATACCCCAGATAGCGCGTTCTTAGACAAAGTTGCCATGCCAAATTTATTTGTAATTCCACAAGCCGCGATTGAAAAATATGCAGAACAGTGGACTGACCCAGGCAAGATGGTTACCTCAGGGGCTTATGTGCTAAAAGAACATGTGGTAAATGGTTATATTTTAGCCGATAAAAATCCGAATTATTATGCTGAGAGCACAGTTAGTATCGCGCATATCAAATACTTACCTTATGTTGACTTAAATGCTTCAGTTGCGGCGTATAAAACAGGCGATTTGGATATGACTTTTCAAATGCTACCAGTTGATCAATATGCGCAATTAAAGAAGACTTATCAAGATCAAGTATATACCGTGCAGCAAGAGGCAATTGGTTACTATGAGTTTAATATGCATGACCCAATTTTAGGTAAAAATCTTAAATTACGTCAGGCGTTATCAATGGCAGTTGATCGTACTGCGTTAACCAATAATGTGCTCCAAGATGGTAAATCACCATTGTACTCGGTCGTAACTCCAACCATTAGTGGTGGTAAATATGCTGATTTGGCGTATAAATGGTCAACTTGGTCAGCGCAACAACGGATTACCGAAGCCAAAAAACTTTATGCACAAGCTGGATATGGGCCAAATCACCCATATAAAGTTACAATAATGTACAATACCAATGAGATGTATAAAAAAATTAGTATTGCCTTAGCTGCGATGTGGAAAGATACTTTAGGGGTTCAAGTTGAGGTGCAAAATCAAGATTGGAAAACCTTTTTACAAACTCGACATAAAGGCGCTTATCAAATTGCTCGCGGTGGTTGGTTTGCCGATTATAATAATGTAACGACTTATACTTTGTTGTATCAATGTGGTAATCCACAGAATGATACTCATTGGTGCGATATGGATTATAATAAATTATTGAGTAAAGGTGATGCTGAACAAAATCCAGCGTTGCAGCAATCAGATTATTTTGCTGCACTACAGCGTGCGCAAGATGCCTATATTGCAATTCCGCTCTTCCAATTTTCGTTTAATCGCATGGTAAAACCGTATGTGCAGGGTTATGAGATTGAGCAAAATTATTTGGATCATGTGCAGTCGAAATGGTTGAAATTAGACAGTAGAAAATAAAAAATGCCGCATTAGCGGCATTTTTTATAACCAGGAACAGATTATTTAACCAATTGATAAAGTTCTTTATATTGTGGGTCTTTTAAAGTGTCTTTAAAGCTGGCTTTGTAAACTGGAAAGGCAATTAAATCCAATTTCACCATGGCAATCGCGGC
>JAIETT010000204.1 GCA_019744945.1 Burkholderiales bacterium | reverse complement strand
AATCAATTAGCCGCCCATGCTGCGATTGTCCAAACCATGAATAAACTTGCGAAACAATTTCCCGATGGTATGAGTTATACGGTTGCCTTTGATAATACTAAATTCATTAATAAAGCGTTGAGTAATGTGGGTGAAACCCTGCGTGATGCGTGTATTTTGGTGATTTTGGTGGTGTTCTTATTCTTACAAAAATGGCGTGCGACCATCATTCCGGTTTTAACTATTCCAGTTGCGGTAGTTGGAACTTTTGCTGGAATGTATGCACTGGGCTTTAGTATTAATAATTTAACTTTGTTTGGGCTGATTCTCTCGATCGGGATTGTCGTCGATGACTCGATTGTCGTGATTGAGAATGTCGAGCGGATTATGGAACAGCAGAAATGCTCGGCGCTTGAGGCGAGTATTCGCTCAATGGAAGAGGTTGCCAGTGCACTGGTTGCGATTGTCTTGGTGTTGTGTTGTGCATTTATTCCATCAGCATTCTTGGGTGGTTTAACTGGGATTTTATATCAACAGTTTGCGGTAACCATTGCGATTTCGGTGGTGTTATCGGGAATTGTGGCATTGACACTAACGCCTGCACTGTGTGCAATTTTTCTTAAAGATAATTCACAGCATGCGGTAAAAAATAGATTCTTTGATAAATTTAATCAAGGTTTTGAAAAAATTACCGATGGCTATATTTGGGCAGTTAAATTACTCCTGAGTAATCGTAAAACCTTTATGGGCGTTTTTGCTGGAGTATTAGCGTTAACTGGAGTAATTTTTGCGATCTTGCCAGTTGGTTTCATTCCCAATGAAGATAAGGGTTTCTTTACTACGCAGGTGACTTTACCGAATAATGCTTCAATTGAACGTACTTCAACCGTAGTTGATCGCTATATCACGCACTTATTGGGTGATAAAGCCAATGTGGATAATACGATTAGCTTAATTGGGATCGATGAATTACATGCGGGGGCAATTAAAACCAATGTTGCCACGGTAACTACCGATTTAGTCGATTGGGATAGTCGTAAAGAAGATGTTACAAAATTAATTCAAAAAGCCAATGAATATGGTAACAGTGATAAAGATGCGCGCTTTATTGCGTATAATCAGCCAGCAATTGATGGTTTGAGTAATACCAATGGCGTTGAAATGTATATTCAGGATAAGGTTAACGGTAGTTATGTTGATTTGGATCGTTATGCTAAATTAATGACCGATGAGTTAAGTAAAAATCCGAATATTGATCGTAGTTATTATATCTTTAATCCGTATAATCAAGCGTTTAGCGTGCTCGTTGATATTGAACGCGCGAAATATTATGGTTTACAAGTGTCAGATGTTTACGATACGCTTGAGGCCAATTATGGTCCAGATTTGGTGAATTATTTCTATCGCATGGGTGGTTTGTATTGGGTAACCTTGCAAGGTGATTCACAATTCCGTAGTTCGCCACAGAAATTAGATAACTTGATGGTGCGGAATGCCAATGAATCCATGGTGCCGATTAATTCGGTGGTAAATTCATCGATGACGACATCACCCGATGTTATTGAGCGCTTTAATGATTATTTGGCAACCAAAATCGTTGTTGAACCAAAAAATGGGGTAACCATCCAACAAGCGATGCAGTATATGCAAGCCGCGGCGGATAAAATTCTACCAAAAGAGTATAGTTCAACGTGGTATGGAGTAAGTTATCAACAAGATAGCGGTGGCGCAACTTCAACCTTTGCCTTTGCTTTTGGTATGGTAATGATTTTCTTGGTCTTAGCGGGACAATTTGAAATGTGGCGCTTACCGTTGGTGGTGATTATGGCAATTCCATTTGCATTATTTGGTGCGGGTTCAATTTTATTGATGCGTGGACTAAATAACGATTTGTATTTCCAAATTAGCTTGATTACGCTGCTCGGACTCTCCGCCAAGAATTCGATTCTGATTACCGAGTTTGCGATTGAGCATTGGCGCGCTGGAACCTCAACGGTTGATTCGGCATTAATTGCTGCGCGGCAACGGTTTAGACCAATTATCATGACTTCATTAGCCTTTATCTTGGGAACCTTACCATTGGCAATTGCGCATGGTGCGAATTCAAATGCGGAACATTCGGTGGGAACAGGAATTATCGGCGGGATGCTCGGTTCAACTTTAATTTCGATTGTCTTTGTACCGCTCTTCTTTGTGGTCATCATGGGTAAGAAAAAACGCCCTGGTGAAGAACAGAAAGATGAGTAATTAAATTAAGCGGATGTTATTTGACATCCGCTTTTTATTTGGAGCGTAATTAAAAAACTCTGATTTATTACAGTTAATTATGTAGGTAGGAAAGTATGGAGCAATTATCACCAACAACATTAAAATCGATTCTGCACCCCAAACGTGCCAATATTTACTATTTAGAACATTGCCGAGTTATGCAAAAAGGCGGGCGGGTTCTCTATCTAACCGAATCAAAAGACAGTAATTTATTTTGGAATATTCCGTTCACTGCCACATAGGCAGCTTAGAAATAATTTTAAGTGCGTTGTAACTCAAACAGCGGGTTCACTGCCACATAGGCAGCTTAGAAAAAAGAGAAAGCAGAGATTAACGAGATAAAAGCGTTCACTGCCACATAGGCAGCTTATAAAATTTATAGCTATTTAGACTAACTGGTAAAAACGATAATTTAATGGTATAATCGCAAAATTAATAGGAGGATTTATCATGGGTGCAGCGCTTAATTTATATGACCAAGATTTTTTTGCTTGGACACAAGAGCAAGCAAAATTAATCAAAGAAAAAAACTTTGATAAGCTAGATTTAACCAATTTAATTGAAGAAGTTGAAAGTATGGGAAATCAAAATAAAACAGAACTTAGAAATCGTTTAGCTGTGCTTTTAATGCATCTTTTAAAATGGAAATATCAACCTGAGTTAAAAGGTAATAGCTGGTATTTAACCATTGCAAATCAAAGATCAGATATTGCAGATTTAATTGAAGATAACCCAAGCTTGAAGGACTTTCTACCTGAGTTATTTGCGAGGGCTTATACAAGGTCTGTTACAAAAGCAAGTATTGAAACAGGGATTAAAAAAGCAGCATTTCCTCAAGAAAGTGAATGGAGTATTGAACAAACACTAGATGAAGAATTTTTTCCAAACTAAACGTTGAGTAAAAAAACAGCGCCAATTTATAGCACTGTTTAGCAACGTTGCGATTTGTGTAAATTGAAATTTTTTTTTACCGCGAGTGACACCGCCTTGAATAATATCCCGATGATAGGTTTATTTTATACTTGGCAAATTTTAAATTATATTTACTTAATGAGTATGTGATTTTTTATATTGTCTTACTAGCAATAGCAATGCTTCATTGATTTTGCTTTGATATCGTTTGCTATTTTCTTTAAAAAAATCAATTATTTCTTTATTTAGTCTTAAATTAACAGTTACTTTTTCTGATTCAGGCTGTTCAATAACTGCCGCAAACTCTTTGTTAATTTCTGACAGTCTCACCCAACCCGTAAAATCAGTCACAGGTGGAATATCTGAGTAGTCAATCTCCTCATCAGGCATTTTAACTAATAATTTTAGTCGTTCCTCTGCTGACATTTCGCTAAATTTATTTTTGGTGGTCATAATATTTACCTCTCTCAATTTTACTAGCTTTACGCGCTGATATTATCCTTGTGCTTTCATTGCGTTCGGTATAAGCAACTATTATAATTACAATATCTAGTATTTTACCAATTATTTGTATGCGCTCTTCATCTCCAACTAAGCGGCTAAACTCTATTAAAGAGGTTTCGTCATCAAAAACTTTCGATGCGTCTTCAAATGTAATACCATGTTTTTCAGTGTTTGATTTATTCTTATTGATATCCCATTCAAATTTCATCTTTAGCCTTTCTTTAATTAGAGTTATTATATTATATAATGTTGACGTTTGTCAATATAGAGGTAAAAACAGTCCATTGCATGGCTTAATATTTTCATGTTTTAGCTGTTTACTGCCGCAGGTAGCTTAGGAATTATTAGAGAAAAAGATTATAGAGCGGGATGTTTATAATAACATTCATTTTGGTGGGTTAGATCTTTAGCAATTTTAAAATCAAGTCAAGGCTAAAGCCGCGACTCAGCATAAAGCGAATTTGTTTCGCACGCTCATTGGCTGTGGCTACTACCTGTCCATGAAATTTGCGTTGCCAAATTTGCTGGGCGACGTTCAATTCATCAATTTCAGCTTGTTGATAAAGCTCATTCACCAATTCACGATTATTGACTTTATCGTGTAACAGATGTTTGATTTTTAGGCTGCCGTATTTTTTACTTTTGCTATGAATGAAATTTTCAATAAAGCGCTCTTCGTTGAGGTATTTCTTTTCGACCATTTCATCAACTACGGCTTTGATTGCATCTAAGTCATCCGTATATTTTTTGAGCTTAGTGTAGAGTTCACTATACGAATAGTCGCGCCGCGAAAGAAAATCGATGGCTTTGGCTTTAAGATTAATCGGATTATCGGTCATAGTATTCTTAAAATAAAGATAGCGTAACCGTAGTTACGCTATTTAAGTAATCAATAAAGCTTATACTAGCTCTTCAGCATCGGTACTGGCATCAATTTCACGCTCTTCTAATGGAACTTCATGCACCACGGGAGCATTTAAACTGCGAATTTTAGCTTCGATCTCATCGGCAATGGCTGGATTTTCTTTTAAGAATGTCCGCACATTTTCTTTACCTTGACCAATTTTTTGCCCTTTATAGCTATACCATGCGCCAGATTTTTCGACGATGTCATTCGCAACCCCAAAATCAATAATTTCGCCAGTGTGTGAAATTCCCTCGCCGTACATGATTTCAAATTCGGCTTGTCTAAATGGCGGCGCAACCTTATTTTTAACTACTTTAACCCGGGTTTCGCTACCAATCATGTCATCACCTTTTTTGATATTGCCAGTTTTGCGAATATCAAGACGCACGGAGGCATAGAATTTCAATGCATTTCCACCGGTAGTAGTTTCTGGTGAGCCAAACATAACTCCGATTTTCATACGAATTTGATTGATGAAAATTACTAAGGTATTGGTACGTTTGATATTACCAGTTAATTTACGGAGTGCTTGAGACATTAAACGCGCTTGTAAACCCATGTGGCTATCGCCCATGTCACCTTCTAATTCGGCTTTAGGTACTAATGCAGCCACCGAGTCAACCACAATCAAATCCACTGCGCCACTGCGCACTAACATATCGGCAATTTCCAAGGCTTGTTCACCAGTGTCGGGTTGTGAGATTAACATATCATCAACTTTTACCCCAAGTTTACGGGCGTAAATTGGATCTAAGGCATTTTCGGCATCAATATAGGCACAGGTTCCACCTTGCTTTTGCATTTCAGCTACCACGTGTAAACACAGTGTGGTTTTACCTGATGACTCTGGTCCAAAAATTTCAACCACGCGTCCACGCGGTAAACCACCGATGCCTAGTGCTAAATCAATTCCTAATGAACCAGTTGAAACAACTTGAATATCATTAGCGACATTTTTCTCATCCATGCGCATTATTGAACCCTTACCAAATTGCTTTTCAATTTGCGAGAGGGCGATCTGGAGGGCTTTTGCTTTATCGTTATCGGCCATATGAATTCTTTCTATAAGTTAAAATGTAAAAGTATTGCTGCTAAGAGTAGTTAATGGGTCAACGCAGGTTTCAAA
>JAIETT010000109.1 GCA_019744945.1 Burkholderiales bacterium | reverse complement strand
ACAAACACATTGGCAATCGCCATTAACCAAACATTTTTATTACATAACACATAATCAAACAAAATTTGTTTAGTCGTCATTTCTTGTTCACGATCGGTTAAATCATGTTCAACTTCAGCTAAAGGATAATCGTTACTATAAATTTCAATTGGCGGCAAACCAACCGATTGCGGTACATCACGCCCCATGACTAAAACTAACAGCGCCACTGCAATCGCGGCAAAGGCTGGCAAATAAAATAAGCCTGACCAACCACCAAAGAGGGTTACGCCAATCGCCACAATAAATGGCAACAAACCCGCGCCAACATTATGCGCAGTATTCCAGATCGACATCTTCGTACCACGTTCAGAATCCGAAAACCAATGGGTCATAATTCGCCCACATGGTGCCCAGCCCATGCCTTGAAACCAACCATTGAGTAACATAATGAGAAACAGCATACCAAAAGTCACGCAATTGGGAGCAAACAGATTTACTACTGCCGAAAGAATCAAGCCCAAGGCTAAAAAATAACGTGGATTACTGCGATCAGAAATATTTCCCATAATGAATTTACTTAAGCCATAAGTCACGGCCAAGGCTGAACCCAGATAACCAACTTGCGAAATGGTGAAACCATCTTTAAGTAAATACGGTTTAGCTAAAGCTAAGGTACTGCGCACAAAATAGTACGCCATATAACCTAAATATGCGGTTAAAAATAACTGCAAGCGATAGCGCTTATAACTGGATTCAACTTGATTGGCTGGTAGTGGAGCAATAAATTTAGCTGGTTTTAAAAATCCAATCATGCGCAAGTTCTCCAAAATGGGGTTATTCTTGAGTAGTTAATATAAATAACAACGGGTGAATTAGAATCAACCTCACCGACTCATCTAATTCAATTTTAATTCACGAGAATTAATTTAGTTGAAAATAACTTAGATTGTACCAGAAAAGCTCCAAAATCATACAGATTTTACTTGACTAATTCAACTAACTATTGACTACCTGCCGCAGGCAGATTAAATGACATTGTGGCTGGTGCGTAACTGGTGGCAGAGCTCGCCAGCTTGGTTTTAACTAACATAGTTTTCTGAACTGGCGCACCTGATGCAGAATAAACTTCAAGAGTATGATGGCGTTGACGTAAGATGAGTAGCGCAATCAAAGCACTAATAATTAACGTAACTAAAATTGCAGTTGCAATTTGTCGGGTATTAATTGAATGAATTTGTTCATCTTTGAATTGAAGTTTATTGCGCATAATCACCTGAAACTAACTAATATTATTGGATTAGAATTATAACATATCTCATTAGTTTAGTTTTTCCTTAAATAAGACTTGACAAACTATATTAGATAAAACTAAAATAACGTCATTATATTTAATTACATCTTCTTAACTTACTTAAAATGGAACTCCAAATGGCTAAAATCATCGAAATTACTCCAGCCCAATTTAAACAATTGAGCGAAAATGAAAACGTTTTATTATGCGATATTCGTGAACCAGATGAACATAATCGCGAACGAATCCATGAGGCACTCAATGTGCCACTTTCATCCTTTCAACATGGTGATTTACAAAAAGTTGCCAATGGTCGTACCTTGGTTTTTCATTGCCAATCTGGTAATCGTACTAAAATGAACGCCAATAAATTTGCGAATGTGGAGGCTGAAACGGTCTATCTGTTAACTGGTGGAATTAGCGAATGGAAAAAAGCAGGATTTAGCACCATCCAAGACGAAAAAGCCCCCTTACCAATTATGCGCCAGGTACAAATGATAGCAGGCTCATTAATTGTGCTTGGCATAATTTTGGCTTATACGGTTAATCCAGCATTTATGCTCTTAAGTGGCTTTGTTGGCGCGGGTTTATTTTTTGCTGGCGCAAGTGGCTTTTGTGGCATGGCTAATTTACTAATGTTCTTACCCTACAATAAAAAACAATGTCAAAGTAATTGTACAATAAAATAATAACTTCTCTTCAATCGCTGTTGCAAGGCACACAACTACATTGGAATTTGTACTTTGCAATAGCACAAATTATAAATATCAGACTAGCATCAAATCAAATATGGCTCATCAATTTCACATTAAAATAATTAATGTTTTTAATCTAAGCGCAAACTACAACTCTACTATCCAACTGATTCATACACTATAAATAGCAATTAAGCACAAGCACATACGTGGTATGTATTTGCGCTAGTGTTATTTTCAAATTTATTTTCGTATAATACAACTCTGAGTAAAATGTTTACAAACAACTAGCATTTATATTACCTTTGCACCGTTGTGATGTAGCATAATTCAACACACGATCAAATATAACTATAACGTACACAAACTGGAGATGTGATGATTAGTAGTTCTGTTAATCGCCAAATCGGAAGTATATTTCTGATTGTTGGTACCGAAATCGGTGCGGGTGTTCTCGCCCTGCCAATCTTAATTGCTCATGTTGGTGTAGTCTTGGGCACATTACTGTTATTATTTGCTTGGGCACTGATGCTTTTCACCGCATTACTGGTGTGCGAGGCAAACTCAAATCTTGGTGAGGGTGTTAGTTTTGCGACTATGGCGGGAAAGTTTCTCGGTAAATCGGGTAAATTATTTCTTACCGTGATTTTCTGGTGCACTCTTTCAACGATTGCAATGGCGTATATCTCGGCGGCTGGTTCGACTTTTCAAAGCATGCTACATATTTCAGCGTGGTCAACCTCAAGTGTATTTGTGTTAATTTTTGGTGCTTGCGTAGTTCTGGGTACTAAAACCGTTGACTATGTAAATCGCGTCTTACTTAGCCTAAAGCTTGGCGTTTTTCTGCTCGCCATCTTGCTCTTATTTAGTGACTTAAGCTTTGTAAATTTAAAAATTCATGGTGCAGGTACGGCAATTATTTCATCTTTTCCTGCAATTATTACCGCATTTATTTTGCATAACATTATCCCATCCGTTCGTGGTTATTTAAAAAATGATAAGGTCGCTTTACGACGTGTGATTATCATCGGCAGTTTAATTCCATTATTGCTCTATGTTTTCTGGGTAATTGCAATTATCGGTAATATTCCAGCCCATGGAGCTAATAGCTTTGATTTACTATTTAGTAAAGGTAATGATGCTAATGTTGGTGATTTATTAGACATAATCTCAGCAAATACATCCAGCAGTTTAATTGTCGCAGCAATTAATTTTGTAGCAACGATCTCGGTAACAACCTCATTCTTAGGAACTTCATTATCGTTATATCATTTTGTTCAGGATCTGCTTGGTCGTAAAACCCACAATCATGTCTATAATACGCTGTTACCAATTGCGCTAACTTTCATCATCCCACTATTAATTGTAATTATTAATCCGAATATTTTCATCATGGCATTAAGCTATGCTGGAGTCGGCGCAACAATCCTATTCGTGCTTATCCCAATCTTAATTATCAAACAAATGATTAAAACTGGGCATAATTTTTCATCAAGTATTTTACATAATCAGCTAATTTTAAACCTAGCGTTTATTATTGGTCTGGGTGTAATTTTCATTCAATTTTGGTCTTTCTAATTTTATTTTTTTGGAGTATTAAATATGTCTAAACGTATCCCTGAACCATTTCGGATTAAAATGGTCGAATCAATCAAACAAACCACTAAAGAATATCGGATTCAAGCTTTAGCTGAAGCAGGAAATAATCCATTCCTCTTACGTAGTGAAGATGTTTACATTGATTTACTAACTGATTCTGGTACTGGTGCAATGAGCGATCGTCAATGGTCAGGCATGATGTTAGGTGATGAAGCCTATGCTGGTAGCCGCAGTTTTTACAAACTTGAAGCCGCCGTACATGATATTTTTGCATATCAACACGTTGTTCCAACTCATCAAGGTCGTGGTGCCGAACAAATTCTATTCCCAGCCTTAATGGATCGCCGTAAACAAGTTAAAAACGTAACTAACCCAGTTTTTATCTCAAATTACCATTTTGATACTACCGCCGCTCACGTTGAACTTAGTGGTGCAAAAGCAATTAACGTTGTCATGCCTGAAGCAATGGACACACAAGCCTATCATCCATTTAAAGGTAATTTTGATTTAGCTAAACTCGAAAGCACAATTCAAGAATACGGGGAAGATAACGTAGTTGCAATTATTGTAACCGTGACCTGTAACAGTGTTGGTGGTCAACCAGTATCAATGGAAAATATCCAAGCTGCTGCAGCCATGGCAAAAAAACATGACATTCCTGTAGTGATTGATTCTGCTCGCTATTGTGAAAATGCGTGGTTTATCAAACAACGTGAAGCTGGATATCAAGATTGGAGCATTCCTGCGATTATTAAAGAAATTTACAAATGTGGCGATGTTTTAACGATGTCAGCAAAAAAAGATCCATTGGTTAACATGGGTGGTTTATGCTGCGTTAAAGAACGTGATGATTTATTCAAAGCGGTACAAGTTCGTTGTATTCCTTACGAAGGTTTCATTACTTATGGTGGTCTCTGTGGTCGCGACATGGAAGCTTTAGCCGTTGGTTTATATGAAGGGATGAACGAAGAATATTTAAACTATCGGATTGGTCAAGTTGAATATTTAGGCGACGGCTTAATCGCCGCAGGTGTGCCAATTCAAAATCCAACTGGTGGTCATGCCGTATTTGTGGATGCTGCACGCTTACTGCCGCACATTCCAAGTCATCAATTCCCAGCACATGCCTTAGCTAATGCATTGTATATTGAGGGTGGAATTCGTGGCGTTGAAATTGGCTCGTTATTACTTGGTCGCGATCCTAAAACTGGTGAACAAAAAGCCTCAGGATTTGAATTATTGCGTTTGACAATTCCACGTCGCGTTTATACTAATGATCACATGGATTACATTGTTGAAACATTTAAAGATGTATTAAAAGATGTAAAACAAGTTAAAGGTTTAGATTTTGAATATGAACCACCAATTTTACGTCATTTTACTGCACGTTTAAAATATGTTAAATAAGCTTTGCTTGCTTGATACAATCTGAAATAAATTCAGCAAATAACGTCACTCGCGCATCTTTTTTATGCGGTGGCGTTATTTGATAAAATGGCACACTCAAAAAAGAATAATCTTCAAATAATTTAATATACTCCCCGCCAACAATACCCTTATTAAAACAAAAATCATAACCCCCAACAATAATTTGGTTAGAGTTTAACATTGCCTCGGCCTGCAAATCATCATTAATTAACAACTGAGTTCGATTTGAAACCACAAACTTGCGCTGTTCAGTCTTATGTGTAAAAACTAAATCATCAGGTGTCTGCCCATCACTAGAAATATAACTCACTACCAAATACTTGGCTAATTGATCTGGACTCTCTGGATTACCATAGTTAGCCAAATAGGTCGGCGTGGTATAAAATCCACAACTACAATTACAAATAGTTTTGATTAATAAGGCTTTTTGCTTAGGAATGCTCGATGAGACCATAAAATCCGCTCCAGATTCATAAATATTTACCGCGCTATGGCTATATTTAATTTGCAATTTAAGCTCGGGATGTTGTTGAATGAAGTCTGGTAAATGCGGCGTAATCACATGATACGCAAAAACGGCGGGCAAAACGATTTTTAATGCGCCAGGTGATTTACTTAAATTTAACATATAATTATGAATGTCACTATCCAACAACCATTTTTGTAAACTTAATTGCTGATAAAGCTCTTCACCACGATCGGTTA
>JAIETT010000172.1 GCA_019744945.1 Burkholderiales bacterium | reverse complement strand
ATGCCGGTGATTGTTGGCGGTGGCGGTGAAAATAAAACCTGTTTAGTTAATAGCAAGATTACCACCTTAGAATTAAATCCATATTGGGGCATTCCGAATCGAATTGCGAGTAAAGAATATTTGACTAAAATTAAGCGTGACCCAGCTTATTTAGCCAAACACAATATTCGGATGTATAGTAATTCGACGAATGAAGAAATTGATCCGAGCAGCGTTGCGTGGGAAAGTATCAATCAAACTCAGTTTCCATATTTCTTAAAACAAGATCCTGGCAAGAGTAACGCATTAGGCAAAATTAAATTTATTTTCTCAAATGACTGTGGGATTTATTTGCATGATACTTCCAATCCAAATTTATTTGGACGTAATGCACGGAGTTTAAGCCATGGTTGTGTGCGGGTTAGTAAACCGCTGGTGCTCGCCGATTATTTATTGGCAAATAATGCCAGCTGGAATGATAAGCGTTTAAATACCGCAATTAGCAGTGGTGAACATAATTGGGTTAAATTATCCAACCCATTGCCAATTTATATTGTCTATCAAACCGTGTGGGTAAATGCCAATGGGCGTTTGATTTTTAAACGGGATATTTACAGCGCGGATAACAAAGATTTTCCAATTGCGTTAATTCAATAATGCGTAGCTAGTTATTCGTTTAATCTGCTTGGTAAATTAGGGTTTGTTTGCTTGTTTAGTAGGTTTAGTTTTGAAATTGAAATTAAATCAGTTTTTTATTTATTTGATTGTATTTTTCATCTCGGGTTGCGGTAGTGAGAAACATAATCAAAAACAGTGTGATATTTAAAATTGTGGCTTTTTTGAGTTTTGTATGGAGGTATGAAAATCTAATTTTTTAGTGATTGCTGAGGTTGATTTAACTTGGCAATAGATCTAATTTAGTATTAATAATCATTTTATAAAAGGTGTTAAGATGCATAATAAATTTTTAAAAAGTGTGCTTGTTTCTGCAGGATGTTTAGCTTTAATATCCTGTGGCGGCGGTGGCAGTAGTGGTGGTGATAGTGGCGGCGGTACGGGCCAAAGCTATAATTTAGGTATGGCTTATTCAACTGTTGCAGTTTCGTCTGGTAGTACTGTACAAATACCTGTTCAAGTAACGAATTACTCTAGTACTACAATGAATGGTATTCAATATAGCATATCAGGTACTACCTCACAAGGTAATAAAGCACAAATTGCTTTATCTAGCGTAGCAGCAAGCTCTGAGTGTACTACATTGGCTCCAGGTGCAACTTGTAAATTTACTCAAACTGCTACAGGTTCGGCTGGAACAGTTTATAGCGTAAACTGGAATTACCAGGGTTCAAGTTCAAGCACAAATGCGAATATTAACGTAATTAGTCCACCCGCAAATGATGGAGTAGGTATTAATGCGGTTAATATGTACTACCCTCAAGCGGTGGTGCAAAATCTAAATGGCACTTCATCTATAGTTATTCTTGCCTATATGTCTGATGGTGTTTATCAAGCAAATGGCAGTAAAAACTTCTCAAAACTTACGTTTGTTGATGCTAGTGGTAATCCGTTACCAACGACAGTTTTATCGGGTAGTAATACTGGTAGTACCAACTTCACAGGTGGTCAGTCTGTAACCTTCTTGCTTACTGCGCCTCAAGGTGCTTCTAGTTTGAATTATAAATTCCAAACCGTTAATCTTGCTGGTAGTGTTGTACAAACATCTGATTTACAAACTGTTAATCTGATTTCCAATACCGAACCACAAGGTATATTAAGTGTAAGTCCAAGTACAGTTTACTTAGATGAAAATACAACTTCACAAAACTTTGTTTATCAAAATACGGGTAATGCGTCAGTAACTAGTCTTAGTATTACACCAAGCGATCCAACTAAATTAACTGTAGTTTCTAACACTTGTCCAGCATCACTTAAAGTTGGTCAATCTTGTTCATATTCTGCATCGCTAAATTTACCAGCAGTAAAATTAACCAAGGGGACAACCTCGATTGGTGCGACTTATTCAGGTTCTGTATCAGGGGCTAATGTTACGGTAAATTATAAAGGGCAAGATGCAAGAGCAGGTTTAGAGATTAAGAATATTACTGGAAATAATCCAGATGTATTTAGCTTTACTTATCTTACTGCTCCAGATAGTGCCAAAATACGGATTACTAATACTGGTGAAGGTATCGAAAGTAATTTACAACCTTCGTATCCAAATGGATTTACGTTAGAAAAAACTGCTGATGCAGATTCTTGTAAGTTGCCTCTAAGTAGTATGTCATTGCAACCATCTCAATCATGTGAATTAAACATGGTTTATGGAACCAGCACTCCAACCGATGGCATATTAACTGGTAATTTTTCGATTAGTTATAACTATTCTAGCTTAAACGGACAAAGTGCAACTACTAATTCATCTGTTCCTGTAAGCTATCAAACAGTTACACCATTGGCATCGTTAAGTATTACACCTGAATCGTATGTATTTGGATCGATACATGGTAATAATAAAGAAAGTGAAGTTAAAGCCTTTACTATTACCAATGTTGGTATCAATAATGCGACTAATTTAGTAACAACATTATTGGCTCCATTTAATAAAGTATCTACAACGTGTGGTAGTAATTTAGCTATGGGTGAGTCATGCACAATGACTGTAAGATTTGGTCCAACCGCAGCGGTAGGAAATCAAAGTCAACTTATTACTGTAGCGTATATAGCCTATCAAGGACAACAACCAGTAACAACCTCAACAACGTTATCTGGTACGGTTCTGGCTCCACAAAGTGCTAATCCAGTTCCATCTCAAACAGGAACTGCAGGATTTGCTGGTGGTAATGGTACAGAAAATAACCCATTACAAATCCAAGAATATACACTTGGTGGTAATGTAACGTTTGCAGTAACTAATAGTGGTCCTGTAGCGGCGGAGAGTTTCTTTGTTTCGCCAAGTACAGGAACTAATAATTGGTCAATTGCTCCTGCATCAACTTGTCCAACTACTAAATCATCAAGCATAACATTAGCACCTAATGCTTCATGTAACTTAGTCTTTGATATTAAAACAAATACTGGCACTGGTACACAATCGCTAGATTTATCTAATGTAACGGTAAACTGGGCTGACGATGCTAATCTAAGCGGTACTTCTGCTCCGTTAGCTGGTGCGGCAACTGTTTATGGCAATGTGTATGCAAAAGCAAGTGTGGCATTACAGGGTAGTTCAACGGTAAAAGTGGTCCAAGGTAGCGGTACTAAAGTTTACTGGAGTATGCAAAATGGTTATAACGAACCAGATCATACCGTGAGCTTTGCCTCGACGGATAACTCAATCACCGTAGCACCGACTAGTTGCGTGGTAAATAGCGTCAACCCTCAGTGTGGTGTGACTATCAATGCCGCTTCATCAGCGACAGCCCAGCTTTATCCTAATGCGATTAATGTAACGGTAAGCGGTGATGCAACGGTATCGCCAACTACCGTAGCAGTTCGCGTATTTGAGCCAAATGACTTTATGATCGTTGGTGATAATGGTACCATTAATAACCTAAGTTCCGATAAAACTTTAACCAATGTATTGTATCCAAAAGTTACTTATTGGTCAACAGCATTCGGTAATGGTGTTTATGTATCGGTTGGTGATAACGGTGCGATTGTAACCTCAACTGATGGGGTAAATTGGGTTGCGACCAACTCTGGTACAACTAATGGACTAAATGCGGTGGCCTTTGCCAACGGTAAGTTTGTGGCGGCTGGTTCTAACGTTATCCTAAATTCTACTGATGGTAAAACTTGGACTATTGTTAAATCAAATGATACTGGCTTATGGATTGTTACCAATATCGCTTATGATAGTAATAATAGCTCATGGGTGGCAACTGGTGGTACATGCAACAATAGCTACCCAACTTCAGCACAATGTTTGGATAGTTTTTCAAACTCAACAGGACTATATTGGAATTCTAGCAATGGCAGCACATGGAATCCAGCTAGTGCTAGTGGTTCTGGTGGTGTGTCTGGTTTAGCGATTATCGGCGGTACTAGCTATGCTATTAATAATCAATATCTTGTTTCATCCGTAGATGGTGGTAAAACTTGGGCACAAGGACTAACAGTTAGTTGTCGTAGTAGTTATGGTAAAAACCAGTATGCCTGCGGTTTAGCTAATGCTGGTGGTAGTTTGATTTATTCTACAACAAACCCTCAAGTCTATAAGTTATCACCTGAGGGTAGCGCTTGGATTAGTCTTGGTTATATATCCTTAACTTGGCCTCAAAAACTAAGCTGTAGTGGTAATAACTGTGTCTTGTCTGGTAATAGTTATAATGGTAAAAACTATGCAGCCTTTACCGTTAACGATAGTTCTATTACGGCAACTACTGGGGGGATTGGAACTTTTGCCCTTCAAAATTCCAGTTATGTTAATGGTAAATTCTTTATGGGTGGCGAAAGCGGCTTAATCTTGAATTCAACTAATAACGGTAGCTCTTGGAATGGTAACGCTTCACCAATGTATCGTAAGATTAATGGTGTAGCTTATAACGGTGCTGGCGTATTTATTGCCGTAGCTGATGGTGGTTATGTACTTCGCTCAGCTGACGCTGGTGTTACTTGGGAACAAACGTCACCAACTCAAGCTAACTTATATGCTGTTACTTATGGCGCAGGTCAATTTGTTGCAGTTGGTAACGGTGTTATTTTAACAAGTAGCAATGGCACTAGCTGGACTGTAGCCTCAACTGCGGCATATATCTTCAGAGGTGTAAGTTATACTGCCGCCAATGGTTTTACCGTTGTTGGTAGTAGTGGTGCTTTGTACTCTTCACCAAATGGCAGTACTTGGACACCAGCACCAAGTCAATATAGTAATAATCAATTATTTAGCACCATCTCTAATGGTAGTGGTAAATATGTGGCAGTTGGTGCGAGTGCGTTATTTGCGGGTTCTGATGTAGATGGGCTTAAAAACTATTCATCTGATGTTTCTGGCAAACAAATGACCAATGTTGTTTATGGTGATGATCAATTTATCGCTGTAGGTAATATGGCTGGTGCGAGTTATTTTTATAACTCAGTCAATGGTAGCACTTGGACTCCTATGTTCGTTACTGGTTTAGATGGTTTAGTAATCAGCTCCTTAACTTATGGCGGCGGCGGATTTGTTGCCGTGGGTAATGGTGTAATTGCTTACTCTGGTGATGCCTTAGTATGGAATCCATTAACTACCAATTTAATTTGGAATCAAAGCTATAATTCTGCTGTTGGTTACAAAAAATAGTTATTAGTGTTATTTGATATATAAATTGTATGTATTGAATGCATAGCACTTTTTTAACTGTGTGGCAGAAATGTCACACAGTTTGATTTATAGAAAAGAATCAGAATGTTAAAAAACTTTATTATTCAATCAGGTGAGTTAATCATCAATGTCTTGGTCGTAGTTGGATTATTAATTGCCGTAGTGTCTGGTATTGGTGCTATGCAATTTTCATTTATGATGGGCTTGGTAACTTTATTAGCTGGTGTTGCTGGGGTAATCCTGCTAGCCTTTGTGCTTTATCTATTAATTGATATGCGTGATAATTTAAAACAATTAAATGCAGATAAGCATCAAGCATAAATAAGCAATAGTTTTATATTTTAACAATCTGAGCGAGCAACATTTTTAAAGATGTATTGCTCCACAAAGTTATATTTAATGAGGGATACGATATGAAAAAAATTTTAGTAAGTCTAACTGCGGTAAGCATCTG
>JAIETT010000130.1 GCA_019744945.1 Burkholderiales bacterium | reverse complement strand
GTTGATAAGAATCGCAGTCTTGGTGAATATTATGTTTATCCATTACAATCGCAAATTGATAATCCTGATCCAGGTTTTATGCAAAAATGGTTTAGTAGTGAATCAGATAATTCTAAAACTGCTCCAAAAGCCTTATATACGGCTAAGATCACCGCACAAGGTAATCAAAGTATAATTAGTCTGAAACTATATGATAGTTCGAGTGTTGATCCAAAATTTGCCGAAAATCGGCAGAAGTATTTAGATGGATTAGCGGCTCAACTCCAATAAGAGAAGGAAATTATGAAGTTGCTAAAGGATAGCCTCGAGCAGCTTTATCAATCACAGAAGCTCACACCTCAAGAGCAGCGCGATGCGGTAATAGACGTTTCGCGACGTGGTTTTTTAAAGCAAGCACTCAGTGCAACCCTGTATGGGGTGGCAATGGGTACTTGCACGCATAAAGTCTTTGCCGAGGGAATCAACGGGTTACCCGATTTGGGTGATAATGATCGCAGTAACTTAACCCCTTATGAAGCCGATCAACTTGGCCATCAAGTAATTCTGAATATCTATTCACAAGGTAGTATGCTGGAAGATTATGATAGTTTAGATTATATTAATAAATTAGGTGATGAGTTGGTTAGTTATTCACCACTTGCTGGGCAAGAGTTTAATTTCTACTTGATTAAAGATAAAGACATTAATGCGTTTGCGTTGCCTGGTGGCTATATTTGTGCGAATAATGGCTTAATTTATGCCACATTAAATGAAGCCGAATTTACCTCGGTGATGGCTCATGAAATTGGGCATGTTGTACAGCACCATATTTTCCGCAATATTAGTGTGCAAAATCGTGCCCAATGGATGGGGATGGCGGGTTTGCTAGCTGGCGCACTACTGGCAGCAGTGAATCCTGGCTTAGCGGTGGTTGCTGCACAAGGTGGTCAGGGTGTCGGTGTGCAAAACATGTTGTCATTCTCGCGCGATTATGAACGTGAGGCCGATCGGGTTGGGCAACAATTAATGTATAAGGCTGGCTTTGATGCCCACGCGATGCCAGAGTTTTTTCAACGCATGCAAGATTCATATAAATTTAATACCAATGATGCATTGGCTTTTTTACAAACGCATCCCGTTACCGTCGAGCGCTTGAGCGAAGCCGAAGCCCGTGCCAATCAATTACCCGTTAAAATGCGTCAGGATAGTGTGGACTTCTTGTTGGTACGTGAAAAATGTCGCGTGCGGCAGATTACGCCCGATGAAGCGCTTAAGTTTTATATGAATACAATTCAGACGCGGCGCTATGTTAGCCTTGATGCACAACTCTATGGCTTATCTTTGGCGCAGTTTATGAATAAAAGTATTGCGCGGAGTGTTGAATCTTTAAATAAAGTTACTAATCCGCATTATCAAGGTCATCCGATTGTAATTGGGCTTAGGGCACGGCAATTGGTTGCGATGCGTGATTTTAATCTTGCGGATAAATTATATGACCAAGCCTTGGCAAATTTTCCGAACCATAAAAGCCTGTGGATGGGGCAGTTGGAGTTTTTGCTCGGAACTAAAAATTACTCCAAAGCCGCTGGGCGAGTGGATATATTGACTCAAAATTTTCCTAAAGATCCCGATGTTTGGGATCAATATGCGTTGTTATATGCGGATGATCGCTACGATAATCCACTGCGTTATCACTATGGTTTAGGCAGTGAATATTATGTTTTAGGTTCATATAAAAGTGCATTAGATCAATATCAAACCGCTTTAAAATCTAAGGCAAAACAGCCTGGTGATGAGGCGATTTTGGAGTTGGTTAGTTCACGAATTCCTGATGTGATGCGTAACTTAAAGTAGTAATTGAATGCTAGATTAGAATAATTCAATAAGAAAAATTACATAATGCTTGAATTTTAGACTGAAAACCTAAGAGATAAGCCATTAAATCGGTTATAATTAATCCCAATTAGTGCAATTAAACGTATCTTAATGAGGGTTAGCATGGCTGAAATTTATCAATATCGCAATTTCTACAGCATTGTGGCAAGCAATGCACAACAAAATCCAAATAAAACAATTATCTATGATGGTGACTTAAAGATCACTAATCGGCAGCTCTTAGCCCATGCAGATAATGTTGCGAGTTATCTAGCTGATTATGGGGTTAAAGCTGGTGATAAAGTCGCATTGGTTATGTCGAACTCGTGGCAATTTGTCGCAAATATTTTTGCGATTAGTAAACTGGGTGCGGTAATGGTTGCGATAAATAATTTCCTTAAAGAAGATGAAATTTCTTATATCTTAAATGATGCACAAGCAAAAATCCTCTTTTCTTCAGCTAAATTTGCCAAAGATACGCGTGAGCAAATTATCAAAACCGATGTTGAGAAAATTATTTGGGTGGATGGTGCGCCGATTGAGAATGAGAATAATTTGGACTACGCAAAATTATTGGCCAAGCCAAAAAATAGTGCTAAATATGCCAATCGTGATCCCGAACAATTAGCCTTAATTGTCTACACTTCTGGCACTACTGGTAAACCTAAGGGTGCGATGTTATCCTACAAGAATATCCAGTCGAATGCCGTGGCTTGTATGCAGCATTTGCAAGTTAAACATGGTGGCATCAAGATGGTGTGCTATTTGCCAATGTTTCATGGATTTACATTGACGGTAACCTTGATTTTGCCCATTATAACCAATAGCGGCGTGGTGATAATTCGGTCAATTGCGACCAAAGGTGATTTTGCGAATTTATTGAAACAAGTCTTATTGAAACGGATACCATTTTTTGTTGGTGTTCCAGATGTATATAGTGCGTTATCCCGCGCTAAATTGCCGTGGTATTTTCATATGTTGCATGCAGTAAAGGGATTTATTTCGGGAGCGGCTCCATTAGCCGAAGAAACGATGCGTAAATTTGGTGAGAGCTTTAAACGTGGCAAGTTACTTCAAGGCTATGGAATTAGTGAGTGTTCGCCAGTAGTTTCGACCAATGTGCCGTGGTCTAATCGAGTTGGTTCGGTTGGACAAGCGTTGCCGAGTTATCAAGTTGAATGTTTTGATGAACAAATGCAGCTAGTTGCACGTGATGAAATTGGGGAAATTTGCGTTAAAGGTGATTGCGTGATGTTAGGTTATTTTAATCGACCAGATGATACTGCGGAAGCAATTGTCGATGGTTGGTTTAGGACTGGCGATATTGGTAAAGTTGATCAAGATGGATTTATTTATATCCTTGATCGTAAAAAAGATTTGATTATTAGTAAGGGCATGAATATTTATCCTCGTGAAATTGAAGAAATTATTTATACCCATGACAAAGTTAATGCGTGTGCTGTAGTTGGGGTACGTGATCTTGAAGCCAATGAAACTCCTGTTGCATATATTGAATTGAAAGAAGATATTAGCGCGACTGAGGCTGAAATTAAGGATTTTATTCGTCCACATTTAGCACCATTTAAACAACCGCGTAAGATTATCTTTATGGAAAAATTACCTCGTAATGCCACAGGCAAGATATTGAAACGTGAATTACGTGAGCTGGCGAATAAGGCGTAAATTGATTTTTGCGTTGTATTTTAGAAATTGATATTATTATAGAATAACCAGTTAGTTTGTATTAACTGGTTATTCTATAATATATGCATTACATCATATATTACCTATCGTATCTGGAATAAAATGAAGTGTATTGAATATTATCGATAAATTCATCATCGATCTGAAAAATTGAACCCATGCCACGACCAGCGACTGATATTTCGAGTTTGGGCTTAACTTGTTCCCACGATAACTGGAGTTTTCCTTTGATTTGGCTGCTCAAGGTAAATTATTAATGAGTTGGTTAATTCTGGATCACTGGAATCGGGATAAGTATAACCCTCAGATTGAATAATTGCTGCCACATATTTATTACCAATTGCCAATGGAATCGCCATCACATATCATCAATATCATACCATTGTCAATCAGTATGCAAGATTCTATCGTTGGTGTAACGGGTGACGCGTTGCTAACACCGTTACATGATACTACGCTAAATGCTAGCAATAATGCCAAAGGAATCATTGCTAGTCAAGTCGATGAGATTGCTTATTTGTTTGTCATCGAGGATGTTTATTTAGTTCGCATATTTTTGCAATAGATAGCCACGAGTCCAAGTCAACACTGTGGTTCCATTTTGCTGAGAGCTTAAAACCCCATCGAAACTTGCGCTACTATCCTTAAATAATCCATTAGCACCAAATAAGAATGAATCCATGAAAGTACCATTGGCACAAATTGCTTGCTGTTGTAATTTGTTGCCTGGGACAATAGGTGAGGCGCACTTGGTAGTTAATGCTGCTTCAAACGTGGTCGGATTAAAGTTAGTTGATTCGGCAAGATCTAAATCAGCCGCGATATAGTAAAAAGTATCAAGCCCGACAAAAGGACGCGTACTATTATTTTGCAACGTGCCTTTTAATGCCGCCAAAGTTGCAGTATTGCCTTCGTTATAAGTACCATTATTATTGCGTGCTAAGGAGGTAACTTGGTCTTCCACAACCGTGTATTTTGCGCTACAGCTATTCAAATCAAAGCTTGGATTTCCAGTTAAATTTAGTTGGGCAGGAGTCAAGGTAAACCATGGCGCAGTGGTTTCACTATTGGCGGGGAAAACATTGGGGATTAACAAAGTAGATGGATAAAGAGCAATTCCACTATCTTCAGTAGTACTAGGAACAGTTGCTCCGGTTGCAAAACAATCTAATCCACCATCTTGGTTACTATAAAAATATGCCCGTACATATTTCCGTGCATCATCACCGCCTAAGCCCAAAATAGTTTTACTATAAACATTAAAAGTTTTGCCATTGATGGTTACAGAATAAACATTACTTTCTGCGTTAGCCGTTAGATTAGAAGGAAAGGCAATTTGCATTGAAGAACCACCAACTTCAAAGTCCCCAACTGGTTGTTGTATCGTTTTGCTCACGGTTGGATTACCGCCAAAGATATTGTAATAATAATCGTTCAAATTAATCCACGTCCAAACACCTTCTTCACTATTTCCGTTAATGGTTTTAAATTCTCCCGTCGCAAAGCCCATTCCAGCGACATAGTATTTCATCATTTGATAATAGTCGGTAATCTGCAAGGTTGTATAACTACCACCATTGCGTTGATCTTCGGTACGCATCCCAGCGGTAGCAAATAGCTCAGTTTTTACTTGTGCACGCGTTAATCCACTTTCTGCAAGTGCTGTATCTTGCGCGACCAAAAGCGGTGCTAGGACGCAAGGACCAACATCCGCCTCACCGAGGTTGATAATTTGAATCTGTTGGCCGCTATCTACTTGAGTTCCGCCAGTACATCCAGCTGGGCGTACACCACCAGGTAGGACACTATTTCCATTTTTATCGACTAATTCAATGCTTCCATTCCCACTCAGGAAGTCATTAATCCCATTGTCATTATATTCTTTGTAAAATAGTTTATCAATTTGCGGATAGCCACCACTCCCTGGAATCACCTTGTAGAATGATAGGCGCGTACCGCTACTACCCGCATCAAAAATAGTAGTATAAACAGGACTCGTCGATGGAGACGAATTACTACTGCTAGTACCAACACAACCAACCACAGTAGCGCCAACGATCACAAAAAGTTGAATTTTCACTACATTTAATATTTTTCGCATCTGCATAATCTAGACCTTTATTTAATAAATTACCTTGAGTTTAATTGAAAAACAGCTTAATTAATAGTTGAATTTAAACTTATTA
>JAIETT010000265.1 GCA_019744945.1 Burkholderiales bacterium | reverse complement strand
TTCCACGCATTGCTCAGGCACGCAATGTAAAACCCGAACAAATTCAACAATTAATTAATCAAACAGCAGAATATCCCGTGCTAGGTTTGATTGGTGAAGCGCGGGTAAATGTATTAAAACTTAATTTAGCGCTTGATCAATTGAGCCTTCATTTAACGGAGCAAAAATAATGGAATGGTTATATATTACCAGTGGCATTATTGCCATAGCGGTATTTGTATATTTATTTATCGCACTATTTACGCCAGAAAAATTTTAATTAGTCAAAGCCAAATTTAAGGTCTAGCCATCGCTGAATAAAATTAAGTCTTTGAGCTTTAAAATATAACCGACTTAGTCTTAAAACTTAAATTGACTTAAACTAACCTAATTGATGCAATTTTAATTTAATCGAGAATAAAATGAATTTAGCTTATTATAATTTAGCTGTTTACTTAATCATCTTAACCCTCTTAGCGCTGCCATTAGGAAAATATATTGCGCTGGTCTTTCAAAATAAGATTACTTATTTGGGCTGGATCGAGCGTCCAATTTACAAACTATTAGCCACCAAGCCAGATGAACAACAAAATTGGCGTCAATACGCACTCAGCGTAATGCTGTTCAATCTAATTGGTATAGTGATGCTCTTTAGCTGGCAAATTGCGCAAAAAGGTTTACCGCTTAATCCACAACATTTAAGCAATTTAAGTTGGGATTTAGCCTTAAACACCGCGATTAGTTTTGTTGGCAATACCAATTGGCAAGCCTATGCTGGTGAAACCACCATGAGTTATTTCACCCAAATGGCTGGCTTAGCGGTGCAAAATTTCGTCTCAGCGGCAACAGGAATTGCGGTAGTCGTGGCTTTAATCCGTGGTTTTGACAGCGCAACTAAAGGCGTTATCGGAAACTTTTGGAGCGACTTAACCAAGGCCACATTATATATATTATTACCCTTATCCATAATTGTAGGTGTAATGCTTTTAAGTCAAGGCGTACCACAAAATTTTAATAATTATGTTAACGCTCAAGTCTTAGAACCACAAACCATCAGCCAAACTATCGCTGGAAAAACAACTACTCAGGTGATTGACCAACAAATTATCCCGATGGGACCAGTTGCATCACAAGAAGCTATCAAAATGCTTGGCACTAACGGCGGTGGCTTTTTCAATGCTAATTCAGCACATCCCTATGAAAATCCCAATGCACTGAGCAATTTTATTGAAATGTTAGCCATTTTGCTAATTCCTGCCGCACTGTGTTTTGCTTTTGGAAATTTAGTTAATGACAAAAAGCAAGGTTATACACTCTTTATTGCCATGACTGTGATGTTTGTCATTTTAACCATAATTCTAATGAGCGCTGAAATGCGGGGTAATCCACTCTTTAATCCGCTGCATATTGATCAACTACATAGCGCACTACAAAGCGGGGGGAATATGGAGGGCAAAGAAACCCGTTTTGGGATCTTTGGCTCAGGACTGTTTGCGGCGGTGACTACAGCAGCATCCTGTGGCGCTGTAAATGCAGCTCATGACTCGTTGTTACCTATGGGTGGATTTGTACCATTATTCCTAATGCAACTCTCTGAAGTGGTTTATGGTGGTGTTGGAAGTGGTTTATATGGTATGTTAGTCTTTGCAATTTTGGCGGTATTTATTTGTGGACTGATGATTGGGCGTACCCCTGAATATTTAGGCAAAAAAATCGAAAGTTTTGAAATGAAAATGACCGCGCTAATCATCCTGATTATTCCGATGATAGTGTTACTTGGAACTGCGGTTTCATTAATTGCAACTCAAGGTCTAGCTGGAATGAGTAATCCGTCCGCGCACGGCCTATCAGAAGTATTATATGCCTTTACTTCGGCAGCCAATAATAACGGGAGTGCTTTTGCAGGACTCAATGCCAATACGCATTATTATAATTTAATGTTGGGCGCGGCAATTTTCCTTGGACGCTTCGGGGTGATTCTACCTGTTTTAGCTATTGCTGGTAGCTTGGCGATGAAGAAAAAACTACCTGTTACAGTTGGGACGATGCCAACTACAGGCACACTATTTATTGCAATTTTAATTGGGACGATCATTATAGTGGGTGCATTAACCTATGTACCATCTTTAGCATTAGGTCCAATTGTCGAACATTTACAGTTGTTTAAATAACCAAAGTAGCGGAATTCGTACAAATAAATCTATAAATAGTACCACAACCGCCACTAAAATTCACACCACCATGCGTTCACTGTAACCATGGTGGTTAAAATTAATTTAAATCAAGTACAGATACTAATACCAATTTAGCAAGTGTATAGTAAGTAACTGCATAAAAAATCTCTAGCCTCTTTAATTGCTACGTTTAGACAGACAACATAACTAGACCGCAAGCTAAATGAATTTAATCCACAGATTTTTAGATTACAAGATTTTTTGATAATGCAAAACAGTAGGAAATGGGTCATAAAATTTATGGAGCAAATCTTTCCACCGTTGATATTCTAAAGATTTCCTAAATCCTAGCGTATGATCCTCCAGAGTCTCCCACCAAACTAACAAGACGTACTTATTTGAATTTTCGATACAACATTGTAATTCATGCCGAATATAACCAGGCATTGATGTAATTATTGGTACTGCCAATTCAAACGCTTGCTCAAACTCCTGATTTTTACCTTCTATCACATCTAACATCGCTACTTCTAGCACTGAAGAATCTGTAATTACAATCTGCATAATAGCCCTTTCTAGCTTAACAAGGTTCTATCGATAAAAATTCGGCTAATCGATAACTTTAATATATACAACTGTATTTGGGTATTTGTAACCATTGATAGTTGCTCCATAGCTAATAGTCGTTGGGTAGCTCTTATTCTTTTGACAATCTGTGATATTTAGTACGAATGGGTGCCCAGCAAAAAATGCCAATCCTTCGCCATAACCATTTTCTCCAATTCTAATCGGAATGTCGGAATGATCGACATGTAGTAAATACCCATCAAGCTCAGCATTACCAGATACAACTTGACCTAAAATACCTGTAGCATTATTTAGCATCAGATAAATGGGCTTATTAAAGCCATTTCTACAACTATAGGTGACATCACTTAGATCTGTGATTGACACATTACCATACCCTTCCGGAAATGGAACTGATGGCATTACAGTTAATTCTGAAGATTGAGACCATAGATAATTGATGTTGTAAGTGTTAGAACCTGCATTAATGAGAGTATCACCAAGGTTAATCGGGGTTATTTGACCAGACTCATCTATACTCGCGATATTTTCTACCGTAGAACTCCATGCAGTTTGTTGAGTAATATCCGCAAAGCAATTATCATAGGAGTCAGGCTTAATAGCTATAGCACTATACTGAATATGACCATCTTGATTTACACTGGTTCTCGCTGGACTTACATATGCATAACAATTTGTTTTATTACAAGAGTGTAACTCAGAGGTAGAACAAGTATGTTTTACAATATAATATAGAAGCTTTTGCTTGTGGACATAAATAGCATCAGTGTTGACATCTTTAACTGTCAGACTAATTGAATAACTACCCGTTGTACCATTTGAATCATCAATATCCAAATAGACAGTATCTGTTACATGAGGACTTACCGAAATTACTGTCGGTGAAATTGAAGTAAATGGAGTATCAGTATAGTTTAAGCTTTCTTGCAAGGAACTACTAGTTATTGCATCTTGACTTTGACGCTCAGAATTAGCTAAAATCACAAGTGATTCGCCGCTAGCAAGATTGCCACCAACAATCGTAATTGGTACTTGAAGAGTTTGATTATGAGGAACATAAAGATTAGTACTCGGAATCGTAATAGTGGTTCCACTTGGTAAAGTTATTGTAGTGGGCTGAAACGGTGAGTTTGAAGACGTAGTATTTGAACCACTATTACATGCCAATAATGCTATCCCACAAACTATCATGACTCCTAAATGTTTAAATAATTGCATAAATCTTCCATATTCACAAATTAACATATTTCAAAGCGTTATATTGACACAAGTACAATTAATAATATAAGCTAAAACATTTAGCACCTATTAACTACATAGATTTTAGCATATACTAATACAAATCTAACTATCCGTTATGGATATTTTACAAATGTGGCTAGGTCATCACAAAGTATATTATATGAAGCCCCGCAGCAGAGCTACGGGGAATTTACCCGAAGGAATTAAAAGCCTTTGAATGGATATTTCTGATACATTTCAGAGGTTAATTTATCATAATCCGCATTATTAAATTTCAGTTGCACTGAATGTGTCTGATTATAATGAGTTTCTAACTGACTGCGTAGAGAATCATTTAATTCAAGAGCTTCTTTTGCCACTTTAGCCGTGAATTGATCAATTAGCTGAGTATTATGAGTTTTAATATATTTTTGTTCCATCGCTACTTGTTGCACATTAATTTTTTGTTGCAAATTATCAAATGCAGCGCGGACAATTGGTTGATTATGTGCAAAATCTAATAAGACCAAAGTTTGTAACTTACGAAAACGCCAAAATGCTGAGTGATCATCTGCTTTATCATTACCAATTGCATAACCATCAGGAACGCTTGTCATACCAACATAAAACGGAATATAAATCGACGACGATGGCATACCAAGAGCAATATATTCAACTACCGCTAAAGAACTCTCTGGGTTATTCGTCATGACCGTGATGTGTGAATTACTTGAGCGAAATACCGAAATAGCGCGATATACCGTAGATTCTGTCAAATAGGGATTATAAGTAGTACCTTGAAAATAATTTTCCAGTCCACTTTCGACATCTTGTAAAGATAATTTGTGGGTCGGTTTTAAGAAGGTTGGAAACTCACCTGATTCAAAACCACTCATTGAACGCTGACTATATAAATTCTGTAACGTCGCAATGCGATAGTAATTATAACTAATATCATTCTCTAAATTACCAGTTTGCCGATTAATAATCCGCTGATAGGTTTTACGAAAATCAAATTGATGATCACTATATTGTGCAAATTTATGTTCAACGGCAAAACTAATTACATCTGGAGAACCTTTAAATCCAGATTCAAATTTACCATCTTGCAGACCAATTTGTTGAATTCTTCCCTGATTTGACGACACAAAATAAGCGTCATCAGGAATTTTCACAGCTACCCAATGATGACCACTACCAGTTTCAAGATACCAAGCTTCGTTTGCATCCGCCAACACCACACCAAAACCTTCCGAAACGCCACGTGAGGTAATAATTCCACCCAAAATATCCACGGCTTCTGGAGCAGTTTTAGCATGACTAATAATTGGTTTAACCAAATCAAACTCACCAAGACCAGACTCAACAAACGGATCAAACTGCAAAGCGGTTTTATTACTCGTAATCGTTTCGGTTGCAGAAATTGCCACGCCATGTTGATTCATCGCAACTTGTAACATTCCATCACGCGATTCAGTATCATAATATGGCAATGCAATAAAGCGCGCACTACTTGCTGTTGCTGGATAAATTTTTAGATGCTTCACACGAGCTGGGCTTTTGGTATCTGAATTACGTCCAAACATAATTTGCCCTGTGGTTGAGGCATCTTTTCCAACAACAATTGTCGTGCAAGCAAAACTAGCTGGAACGAGCAAAGTTAGCAAAATCCCAATCAGCGTTTTTTTATTCACGATGAATCCTTTTAAAATAAATATTTTTAGCCGTTAAGTAATCGCTTAAGCGTAGATTTTACGCGCTAAATTTAAGAGCCTGTCAAGCCCCCATTATTAGTACCAATACAAATTAGACATTCTCCATATACCTCATCTCATATTCCATAGGTGTTA
>JAIETT010000108.1 GCA_019744945.1 Burkholderiales bacterium | reverse complement strand
GTGTCTAAATCAATTAAATCCACGCCTAAAATCCGACCATCTAGCTCTTCAACTGGAACTTCAATCTCAGTTAAACCAGCTTTTTCTAAATCGCGGATATTTTTAGTGGTGATTTTTTTATCTTTGGCAACAATTAATTTGCCTTCATTGTCGATAATATCAACCCGTGAAGTTTCGCCTTTTAGGCGTTCAGCGATAATTTGCTTATAAATTCGTCCACGACGCAAGCTATAGGTGTCTTTATCATAGAAAGCATCCATGATATCATCGCGCGTGTAACCAATCGCTTTTAATAATAATGTAATCATCATTTTACGGCGTTTATCGATACGGAAGAAAACTAGATCTTTAGCATCAAATTCCATATCCAACCAGCTACCGCGGTACGGAATAATCCGTGCAGAATACAATAATTTGTTCGCTGAATGATTTTTACCATGGTCATGTTCAAAATACGCACCAGGTGAACGATGTAACTGAGCAACCACCACCCGTTCATTACCATTGATAATGAATGAAGCAGTATCCGTCATAAACGGAATTTCGCCCATATACACTTCTTCTTCTTTACTATGTAAAATAGTTTTAAAGTCAGTCTCACGATCAAAAACCGTCAAACGAATCTTAGCATGCAATTTCCCGGCATATGACACACCGCGTAATAAACATTCACGAACGTCAAACAGAGGACTATTTAAACTATAACTAATAAAATCTAAGCGTGTTGAACCGTTGTTGGAAATAATTGGGAAAATATCAGCAAAGGCTTTTTGCAAACCAATATTTTTCCGCATAGCTGAGGTAACGCTGTTCTGTAAAAATTCTTCATAAGAATTCTTTTGCATTGCCAAAAGGTAAGGAACCTTTAATGAAGCAGGTTGCTTGGCAAAGCTTTTACGGATACGTTTTTTTTCTGTGAAAGAATAGCTCATATGTAAAGCTCCGAAGTCTAAGGGTGAAGGAAAAAGAGAACAAAAATAACTACTTAGAGTCAACCAATAATTATTTTAGTTTACTTTAGGTGAGCCAATTATTCAAATACGGCAAAAGAGGTAACGCTATTGTCACCTCTTAAGTATGAATTTTTTGATTAATTAAATCAATTATTTCATTTCAGCAGTAGCGCCGGCTTCAACAATTTTCTTAACCAATGCTTCAGCATCAGCTTTAGAAACGCCTTCTTTAACCGCTTTAGGTGCAGCTTCTACTAAGCCTTTAGCTTCAGCAAGACCTAAACCTGTAATTTCGCGAACTACTTTAATTGCAGCAACTTTGTTTGCGCCGAAACCAGTTAAGATTACGTCGAATTCAGTTTTTTCTTCTACAACCGCAGCAGCGGCAGCAGGGCCAGCAGCAACAGCAGCGGCAGCAGAAACACCGAAAGTTGTTTCCATTTCTTTAACGAATTCTGATAATTCCATAACGGTCATTTGACCAATAGCTTCAATGATTTCTACTTTAGAAATAGCCATTTGAGACTCCTAATAAATCTTTTAAAAATTAATAATTTAACCAATCAACAAGTTATAAAAACTTATTAATTAAGCAGCTTCTTGCTCTTTTTTATCTCTAAGTGCAGCAACAACACGAACAAAACCAGCAGGTACTTGTTGCATAACGCCCATAGCCATAGCCAATAATTCATCACGGCTAGGCATAGCAGCCAATTGTTTAACGCCAGCGGCATCAAGCATTTGGTCATTATACATACCAGCAACGATTTTAACTTTGCTATTTGCTTTTACAAAATCACTGATGATTTTTGCTGCAGCAATTGGATCGTCTGAAACAGCGTAGATCAATTGACCGACCATTTGGTCTGCCAACGGAGCAAATTTAGTACCTTCAGTTGCAATTCGAGCCAATGTGTTTTTTACTACATGTAAAAATACATTTGCTTTACGTGCTTGCGCACGAATCACAGTCATAGACTCAACAGTTACACCCGCATATTCTGCGATTACAATTGTTTGAGCTGTACTAAGCGTTTCAGAGACTTGAGCAACAACGGCTTTTTTGTTTTGTAAGTTTAAACTCAAAGCTCAACTCCTAAACTTATTAGTGGTTCCAATTCGATTTACTGAGTCAAATTATTTAACATAACTTTAATCTTTTTTCGAGATTGCCACTATCTGCGCAGGATGTCTTTACAACAATTAAGCACCTTGATTAATAATCAAAGCAACTCCCACGGTCTTTGATAATGATAAGACTTGCGTCTTACCCCCTCTTCACGTAAATAAGTTATCACTCTTAAGTACGCATAAGACAGTAAACTTAATTACTGTCATATTCATTTATTTTGCAATAGTAGCAATCTCAACTTTAACACCGATACCCATTGTGCTAGACACGGTAACGCGTTTCATGTATTGACCTTTAGCTGCAGCAGGTTTTGCTTTTTGCAAAACATCTGCCAAAGCTGCCATGTTTTCTTGCAATTTATCAGCCGCGAATGATGCACGACCAATAGTTGAATGGATAATACCATTCTTGTCAGTACGATATTGAACTTGACCAGCTTTAGCGTTTTTAACCGCTGTAGTCACATCAGCCGTAACAGTACCAACTTTAGGATTTGGCATTAAACCACGTGGGCCTAAAATTTGACCAAGTGTACCCACAATACGCATCGTATCAGGAGTAGCAATAACTAGATCAAAATTCAAATTACCTTTTTTAACTTGGTCAGCTAATTCTTCTAAACCAACGATATCTGCACCAGCTGCTTTAGCCGCTTCAGCTTGAGGACCTTGCGCAAAAACTGCAACGCGCACTGTTTTACCAGTACCGTTTGGCAATACAATCGAACCACGGATCATTTGATCACTTTTACGTGGATCAACACCTAGATTGAAAGATACATCAATTGATTCATCAAATTTTGCAGTCGCAGCGGCTTTAACCATTGCAATTGCTTCATCTGCCGCAAATAATTTAGTAGCATCAAAGCTAGCTACAGCCTTTTGTTTTTTTGTCAACTTAGCCATTACTTAACCCCTTCAACTTCTAAACCCATACTACGTGCAGAACCTGCAATAGTACGTACCATCGCGTCTAAATCAGCACCTGTTAAATCAGGTTCTTTAGCTTTAGCAATTTCTTCAATTTGCGCACGGCTAATTTTACCAACTTTATCCGCATTTGGACGAGCGCTTCCGCTCTTAATTCCTGCTGCTTTTTTCAATAAAATTGATGCAGGAGGAGTTTTCATTACAAATGTGAAACTTTTGTCTGAGAATGCTGTAATCACAACAGGAATTGGTAAACCAGGTTCCATTGATTGAGTTTTTGCATTAAATGCTTTACAGAATTCCATGATGTTTAGACCACGTTGTCCTAGAGCAGGACCAATTGGAGGTGATGGATTTGCTTTACCAGCACCGACTTGTAGCTTAATGAAGCCAATGACTTTTTTTGCCATTTATCGAGACCTTTAAAATGGGTATAACGCTCACCCAAACAGACACTTAGCCTATTTGCGCTTGCTCCCCGTTAATTATTAAATTTTTTGAGTTGGTAATTATACCACAAGCTTTTGCATTTATCAAATAAAAATGGTATAGAACTCAGTCCTATACCATTTTGTAAACTCGAGTAAAATTAGCGTTTGCTAATCGCGCGATCTTTTGTAACATGAACATAACCAGAATCTGCGAGTAAGTTTACATAAAAACTGCCCATTGGTTTTAAGCTTGAAGTTAATTTTTTTAATAATTTTTTCATTATAATTTCTCATTTCAATAACGTTTAATAATGTAGCTAATCACCATTGATAGCTACAGTTCAAAACTAGTCTCTTAGTTTTATCTACAACACATTGGTAGCTAAACAGATTTAAACGCTAAAGCCTGCAGAATATTAATCGGTCAAAAGCTTAGTCTTGAATAGTCCAAATACACCCCATTCAATTTAAGCCGCTGACCGCTTAATAATAATTACACTTTAAGTTCAAATACATTGCTTTTGAGCACTAATTTTACTGATTTAGATTAAGTCAGGGGCAGACTATAACACATGACTAACAGTGCCAGCAAGACTTTTTAAGAATATTTTTCCAGCTAACTTAAATGCATAACCGACTAATAAGCTTATTTATTCTTCATCTTTGCAGCCAATTAACAACATTAACATGCCTAAATAAAGCAATAAAATACCGCAATAACAAAATATTGCGGTATGCGCCAATAAAATTTCAACAAGATAAAACTTATTCTTAAAGATAAATCGCTTAATTAATTACAATTGCTTTACCACGATTTAAATCATAATCATTTAATTTAACCGTCAGAGTAGTTTCTCCTGAATTATTATGAAAATATAAAATTACATTTTTTATTGTCTAAACATTTTTGTCTCTTTATTGTCCTACGCCACTTCAAAAATTAAGAAAAGCTTAACAAGGTCATCACAAAAATAAATCCAGTTATTAACAACAAAAATAATATTTTAAAAATTAGGTTATTTCCATAATGAATTAGCCGCGATTTATTAGTTGCAAACAAAAAGGCGTTAACCGGAATCATAATCACCACAATATACATCAGCAAATAAATATATTCAATATACATAATTTCAGAAGTGAGTTTATTACGCAAACTGACGTGGGTAAACACAATAGTGAATAATATTCCGCTACAGGCACTAATTATTGTTGCAACCTTAAATTCAATAAATTTATTTTCATGCCGACTAATGGTTAACAAGACCATAAACAAAATTAAAATAATTACGATCGGCGGTGTAATTGTTGTGATAACTGCATCGCTAATGGTAGCATTTACAACCATATTAAAGGTTAATGCTGGTAGGCGTACAGTTGCATAAGAATCAATTTCATCTAACATGCGCGAACTATCGGTAGTAAAATTAAAGAAACTGCCTTTAACTAACCAACCAGGAATAATTATATTCGGATTAACTCCATAATTTGCGTTAATATCACTCAAGCCATTATAATATGTAAAATTCGGCGTAAAAATCACTGTCTGGCTACTATTAAGTGGGCTAATTGACAGCCAAATTTTACCATGATTGAATGGAAAATCTTTGTAATCAAAATTTTCACGAATTTTGGTTTGAAATGACCAAATTAGTAAATGGGTGTCATTCGTATAACTATCTGAAATAAGACTAATTTTACTGTCGGTAGCATTATTAAATTTCATTCCATATTCAATCCCAGACTCTTTAGGGTAGCTTTGCATGATGGTACCAGTTAGCTGCAAATTATACGCCGTTAGAAATTCCGCTGTATCAACCACAACAGCAGTTGGAATCTCAGTGATCTTGCCAACATTTTTCAAAGTAGCTTCACGTTGATATTGCTGAATAAATGTTTGCATCACATGATCAGACGTAATTGCTTGTGTGGCATCAACAAAATACAGATCCCGCGATATATTCCAGGCGTAAACGACGGCAATTAAAAAATTAACTGAAATAAATACCGTAGCGATCCACCATAAGCGATATTGATTTTTACGCTTCATACGCCAAATAATTAATAATAACCCCAAACAAATTATAATCAAGGTTACACAAGCGATGCTAAGCATTAAATTAGAATTGTCAGTAGCGCGGCTTAACGACTCTAACTCTTGTGGCGTAAATTTAGCAAACATCAACCAACCGACATTTTTTAATTGCTGATAGATTACATAAGTATTTTGATCTTGAACTACTAAATTGTGGCAAAGTGCAAAACAGGGTTTAATTTTATTATAGTTAAAAACCTGCTGGTCAACTCGACTGTTACTATCTTTACTTTCAGCTAAATTAGCTCGCGTTACAATTTTCTGTGAATCCGAATTATAGATATAATA
>JAIETT010000310.1 GCA_019744945.1 Burkholderiales bacterium | reverse complement strand
CCACCATCCTGAACAAAATCTGCAGCACTAGTTAGATTCGCTTGTGTCAACGCATTTTGATAACCCGCCAACCGATCAATGCTGGATTGAATCAATTCTGGACCATTAATACAGGCAATTTTGCGATAGTCACGTTGCACTAAATAATTCACTGCCATTTCCGCCGCACTAATTTCATCAACCGTAATACTCACCACATTGGGTAGCGCTATTTTACGATTAACTACGACTAATTTTGCGCCTTGTGCCAAAGCAAATTGAATGAATTCATCATCACTTTCCTGTTGGCTAACAAAAATAACTCCATCAGCACGCGATAAATTAAAATGCTCCAAGCCCTGCGATAAATCCTTAATCACCAAATTATAGTCTTTAGTTAATGATTGATAAACCCCATTCAAACAACTTAGCAGAAAACTTGGTGCAGTTTTACTCGATAAAGTTGAAAACACTACCGCAATACTAAATTTCTTATTGAGTACCAGACCCTTAGCATGTAAATTTGGGTTATACTTAAGCTGCTTTGCTAGCAGCAAAATTTTCTCCCGCGTTTCATCCGTCACCAATTTACTACCATTTAGCGCCCGCGAAACCGTCATATGCGAGACCCCCGCCTTAAGCGCGATATCTTTAATTGTAATTGCCATTTTTTCCTCGTTGTTATGAAATATTATCGTTATTCTCACGTCAACTGACGCTATCTAAAAATCCATTTTCTCAATTATTCTTTTTGTTTATTCAATTCTATTTACGCAAACTACCAATTTCATTACTAAAACCGCGCGCTCCCCGTTGTCGATTAATTAATGTATCTCCTTGGTTTCTTAGCCAAATTAACGCTCAACCGCGTGAGCTTTCCCCGTAAATTCCAATAATTGACGCATACTTGGATAACCCTCGCTGTCCCCTCCAACTAAGGTTGCCATCGCACCAACCCCGTTGGCTAATTCACCACATTCGCGTAGTGGCTTGTGACTTAAAATCCCCGCCAAAAATCCAGCTGCAAATCCATCACCAGCACCAACCGTATCGACTAAATTATGCACTGGGTAACCATCAACCTTAATAATTTCATTCCCATCGCTAATCAAACAACCATCTTTACCCAATTTTAAAACTACGGTTTTACACCCCATAGCATGAAATTGCGCACAAATACTCGATGGCTCACTTAAACCAAGTAAAAATTCCGCCTCATCCAAGCCAGGTAAAATAATATCCGCATAAGGAACCATCGCCAATAAAGTGGCTTTAGCCGTGGTGCGATCCCACAATTTCAAGCGTAAATTGGGATCAAATGAAATACACACGCCATGCTGTTTTGCATACTGCAACGCCTGAAAAGTTGCCGCATGATTTTCATCCGACAAGGCAGGTAAAATTCCCGTCAGATGCAAAATTTTAGCTTGAGCAATATAACTTTCAGCAATATCCGCCGCACCCATTGTCGTAACAGCGGCACCTTTACGATAATAATAGACCGTAGGATTACTGCTTTGATATTGTTCTTTAAACAAGATTCCCGTTGGGCGCGTTGGATCCAATTTAACTTGGCTCAAATCAATGCCCTCGCCTTTTAGCGCATATTCAATATAACGTCCAAATTCATCATCACCAAGTCGCGAAACCCAACCCGCTTTAAATCCCAAGCGCGATAACGCAATTGCCACATTGGCCTCAGCTCCACCCACTGATTTAGCAAACGTATGCACAAAACGCAATGGACCTGAAGTTGCGGGACTAAAAATGACTAAAGCTTCACCCAACGTAACTAAATCTAACATGCTCACTCCCTAAAAAGCAAAGTAGTTTTTCGCATTATAATAACTAATATTCTGAATTAATTTCTTTAATTCAACTTCATCGGCTGGATACTCACCATTTTCCACCCATGAACCAATTAGATTACACAAAATTCTTCTAAAATACTCATGGCGCGTATACGATAAAAAGCTTCTTGAGTCGGTTAGCATGCCAACAAATGTACCCAGCGCACCCAAATTAGCCAAGGCTTTTAATTGTTCCTCCATCCCATCGCGTTGATCATTAAACCACCAGCCTGAACCCAACTGAATTTTGCCACGCGCCTCATGAGTTTGAAAACACCCCAACAACGTTCCCAAAACATAGTTATCAGTATGATTGAGACTATATAAAATGGTTTTGGGTAAACCAGCATGATTCATCGCATCTAATAACCGCGATAATGGCATTGCCATCGGCGCATCATTAATTGCATCAAACCCCGTATCTGGCCCCAGTTTAGCCAACATTTGGCTATTGTTATTGCGCGTAACATTCATATGTAATTGCATCGCCCAAGCCCGAGCCGCATATTCTTTCGCCAACCAAATCAGTGTATGACAACGAAATTTAGTTTCATCTAGCTCACTTGAGCTATGCCCGCTTAACACTTGTTTAAAAATCGCGCTAACTTCATCGCGATTCGTCTCGGCAAAGGGAACATAATTCATCCCATGATCTGCAACTTTGCAACCAACCGCATCAAAAAAATCAATTCGCACCAGCAGCGCCGCCAAAAATTGCTCATAATTTTCAATTTCAAGATTAGTTACCACGCGCAATTTATTTATCCATGCCAAATAACCCTGTGCATTTAAGGCTAAAGCTTTATCAGGACGAAAGCTTGGCAAAACTTGAAGCTGATTACTCGCCTCTTTAAGTGCAAGATGATCTGCCAAATCATCTAATGGGTCATCAGTAGTACAAATCACCTCAACCTTCGAGCGCGCAATGATAGCGTTAACACTCAAACACCCACCAGCTAGCAATTTATTTGCGTTCAACCAGATTTTACCCGCATTGGCTTCATTCAAAATATCGTGAATATTAAAATAACGTTGCAATTCAAGATGCGTCCAATGATAGAGTGGATTACCAATCAATTGTGGCATAATCTTCGCCCACGCTAAAAACTTGTCATAATCCGTCGCATTACCCGTAATAAAATGCTCCGCCACCCCACAACTGCGCATGGCACGCCATTTATAATGATCAGCAGCCAACCAAAGCTGGGTTAAATTGGTAAAGTGTTTATTCTGGCGAATTTCAGATTGTTGAATGTGGCAATGATAATCGATAATAGGTAAATCTTTGGCATAAGAGTGAAACAGTTTAACCGCGGTTGGATTAGATAAGAGAAAATTTTCGTCCATGAAGCTTTTCATCAAATAATTCCTTCTAAATTTAAAATTAGATTATTATACTATACCCAGCAAGTAAAGTACTAGCTCTTTAACCTTGTGCACAATTAGCAGCCAATCAGCAGACGGCACAAGATGTATAATTTTATCTCACTGGTTCATCAATGTGACCACCCACTACACTCACAAAAAGGCACTAGCTTCTAAGTCGCTATTTTTGCATAATCTACTCATTATTACACCAATTAACTAAAAATACAACAAACCTCATGTAACCTCTATTACGGCAAAAGTTCAATCCATTATTAGAACTATGATATAATTTAAAAGAGTCGTAGGTGTTTTATTTACGTGTTTATTTTACACTGAATTCACTTATTCTACTGTATACAGACCATTATTTTTATTAAACGAATGGTTAAAATAAAAAGGAACAATAAATGAATAAGACAAAAATCGGATTATTCGGTTTTGGAAAAACTGGAAAATTAGTTGCTCAAGAACTAATTAAAAATGCGAATCTTGAATTGGTGTGGGTCGTGAAACGCGAGTTAATACCTAATTACAAATTTGCTTCACAAGCGCTTGGCGTAAATACTGAGGAAGGTTTACTTATTCCACAAAAAGACCTTAATTCTGACTTTTTCATTAATAACCCAGTTGATATAATCATTGATTTTTCAGGTGAAACTGCCGTATATAGCTACATGACTGCCGCAATTACGCTTGGAATTAAAGTAGTTTCCGCTATTTCCAAGTACAATCCAGAAGATTTAGAAGCACTAAAATTAATTAGCCAATCATCAGCAGTAGTTTACTCACCGAATATTACGCTAGGGGTTAATATGCTTATGGTTGCAGCTAAAACATTTCAAAGCATTATTCCTAATGCAGATATTGAAATTATCGAAGAACATTTTCGCGGTAAATCTGAAACATCAGGAACTGCAAAACGAATTGCAAATTACTTAGAAATTGATGAATCTGAAAGTATAAAATCAATTCGAGCTGGTGGCATAGTTGGCAAACATGAAATTATTTTTGGCTTACCAAATCAAACTTTACGCGTAACTCACGAAAGTATTAGCCGAGCCTCTTTTGGTCAAGGTGCTATTTTTGCTTGTGAGTGGATTCACAACCGAGAGGCTGGAATGTATACCATGGAAGAAATCATGATCGAACTGTTCCGTGCAAATGTTCCAGAAAACCCAAACCAAAGTCTACAACTAAAACGCGGATGGTTTGACGTAATAAGTAAAAAATTGAGTGATTACTTCAATAATCGATAGGTATGATTAATCTGGAACTCATTTATTGTGTACTCTAATACCTTTACCTTTGAATTCGAGATATAACTAGCCTAACAATTTTACATCACTAACAATAAGCTAATTATGTTACAATGACGCGTAAACAATCTTAATATTAAGGAGACTTTTATGTCAATGAATAACCCGTTCGATTCTGAAACATCACAAAAATACTTAGCTGGAATTACCGATTTAGTTAATGCAATCAATGAAATTAACCAAAAAATGATTCAAGCGAGCAAAGCATACGTTGAAGAAGGTTACAAAGCTTATAATGAACACGTTAAATCATTATTTACGCTTAAAAACCCGATGGAAGCGGTTGAATTAAACCGTAAATATTTAGAATCGTTCTCAAGCGATTTTAAAGACATGACGGCTAAACGCGATGAATTATTCCAAGAGCTAGTTAAAGCCTTGGGTGCAAATAACAATATGTTCAATTTACCTGAATCAATGAAAGAGGCTATGGCAAAATTCAAAGGCAATGGTAATTTAGACATGTTCAAACCTGAAAACTGGTCTAAATTCAGCGAAATGTTAAAATTTAAATAATTTTGCGCTTCACATTTAAGTAATTAATTTACTTAGCTAAGCAGTTCTGAAAATCCAGAGCTGCTTTTTTTATTCGCCCCCTCAGCGAACGTTTGGGTTTTTATATGTTCAACCTTACAATTCTGCAGTGAGCAATTATTTAATCGCTTGGATACCGCTTGGCAGGTTCAAATCAAAACTAGCAATACCCCCGATGTGGTTAAATCGATTGGATTTAGTGCAATATTTGAACATTCCACAATAAGCTTTAAAAATTTGTTTAATTATTTGTAACATAATCAGCTCTCTTTTAGAATTAAATGTTTTTCTACACAGAGAGCATTTTAACTATTATTCTAAATTAGGACAATAAGCATTTTTGCTCATTGCTAATTAAGTCCAATTAGATTATGGTGATATTCTGCTTGGTATTTGGTTTCACCAGCATTAATCAGTGATCTAGCGATGGTGCACTTGTTTAACTGGTTCTTTAATGTAAAAACTAATCACCACGGCGATAAATAAACCAATTGGCAAGACCGCTAATGCCAAGCGATAATTAAGCGCATTGCTGCTGGCGATTCCAAAAGAATGATTGCTAAGTAATGCTCCGATCAACAGCTGCAACAGCGGCGCACTCGCCATAATAATCATATTTGATGTGGCTAATGCTGTTGCCTGAATTCTCGAATCAACAGAATCTTTAATTACCGCCAAAGCTTGCACGTACACCGAGCAAAACACCCCAGCCAAGAACAAACAGCCAAACATCAATCCTTCAGATAGATTCGGGACTAAAATAATTAAAGCCGTCGTGAT
>JAIETT010000083.1 GCA_019744945.1 Burkholderiales bacterium | reverse complement strand
AGTAATGCGCACGAACATGGTTTGTTTGGTAGTTCATTTGTGGTGTTTTGTGCCTATAGTGCGGTAATTGTGACTGCATGTTATAGCTTCCGCCAATTGTTTATGACTTTCCATGGTAAAGAACGTTTTCGTGAAGTACATAATGACCATCATGATGCACACGCGGATGATCATGCGCATCATGCAATTGAACCAAAAGAATCGCCTTGGGTTATTACATTACCATTAATTTTATTGGCAATTCCATCGGTAATTATTGGCTGGTTAGCGTTTGATAAATTTGTCCCAGGTGAGTTTTTCCATGATGCGATTTTTAATGCAAGTTTCTTTGCCAATAAATTAGCTGAAGATCCAATTACACCAATTCATATGATGCTAGCAAGCTTGCATGAATTACCTGTTTATTTGGCTTTATCGGGTATTCTCTTGGCCTTTATTGCGCATAAATCACCGCGTTTTGTAGTGATCGTTAAATCTATCTTTAAACCAGTAATTTATGTTATGGAACGTAAATACTTTATGGATGATTTGTTTATCAATGTGTTTGCACCTCTAGCGCGTGGCATTGGTAAGGTATTATGGAAAGTTGGCGATATCTTCTTAATTGATGGTTTGTTAGTTAATGGTTCAGCACGGGTGGTGGCGGTATTTGCCAAAATCTTTAGACGTGCGCAAACTGGTTATGTTAACAGTGCGGCTACCTATATGGTATTAGGTATTTTAATCTTGTTAACATTCTGTACCGGTTTAATTTTACACTAAGGATGTGATTATAATGATGAATTATTTATTAAGTTTAACCATTTGGACGCCGATTGTTTTTGGTTTCATCACCTTAGTGTTTAACAAAAATGATTGTTTGGCACGCTATGTGGCTTTATTTGGTTCGTTGCTTGCTTTGATTTTTTCTCTGATTTTGTTTCAACACTTTGATTCACATCAAGCTGCGATGCAGTTTAGTGAAATGATGCCGTGGGTTGCGAGTTTAAATATTAATTACCACCTCGGTGTAGATGGTATTTCAATGCCATTTGTGGTTTTAAACAATTTTATTACGGTGTTAGTGGTTTTAGCTGGGTTTAAAGTAATTAAACACAAAGTTGCCCTTTATAATGCAATGTTCCTTATGATGACTGGTTTTATTAGTGGATCATTCTGTGCGCTAGATGCAATTTTATTCTATATATTCTTTGAAGCAATGTTAATTCCAATGTATCTAATTATTGGGGTGTGGGGAAGTACCAATCGTGTGTATGCTGCGATTAAATTTTTCTTATATACTTTAATCGGGTCATTGTTAATGTTAGTGGCTTTGATTTATTTGTATACCAAAAGTAATGGTAGTTTTGAAATCTTAGATTACTATCGCTTGCCATTAACCTTAGGTGTGCAGACTTTGATTTTTATTGCGTTCTTTTTGTCATTTGCGGTAAAAGTTCCAATGTGGCCATTACATACCTGGTTGCCAGATGCCCATCCTGAAGCTCCAACTGGTGGTTCAATGGTTTTGGCGGCAATTACCTTAAAAATTGGTGGTTATGGATTCCTACGTTTTATTTTACCAATTGTACCAGATGCCTCGCGTGAATTAGCTGGTGTAATGGTCGTGTTATCACTAATTGCAATTGTGTATATTGGTTTGGTAGCGCTGGTTCAAAAAGATATGAAGAAATTAGTGGCTTATTCATCAATTTCACATATGGGTTTTGTAACGTTAGGTTGCTTCCTATTTGTGAATGGAACACTGAATACTTGGGCGCTTGAAGGTGCAATTACGCAGATGATTTCACATGGTTTCGTATCTGCTGCAATGTTCTACTGCATCGGTGTAATGTACGACCGGGTTCATTCGCGCAACATAGCTGATTATGGTGGTGTGGTTAATAAAATGCCAATTTTTGCAGCGTTCTTTATGTTGTTTGCAATGGCTAATTCAGGCTTACCTGGTACGTCAGGTTTCGTCGGTGAATTTATGGTTATCATGGGTGCGGTGCAAGCAAACTTTATTGCAGCGATTTTAGCTGGATTAACTTTAATCATTGGTGCTGGTTATACGTTATGGATGTATAAACGGACCATTTTTGGTAATGTTACAAATACGCATGTGGCTGAAATGGATGATGTCAATAAACGCGAATTCTTGATTTTAGCAGTATTGGCGATTGCAGTAATTGTAATGGGGGTGTGTCCAGATATTTTTGTGGCAAAAATGCATACCTCAGTTGGCCAACTAATTAACCAAGTTGCGCTAAGCAAAATTTAAGCAGAGGTGAAACGATGACTTATCCAAATTTAATCCCGGTCTTGCCGGAAATATTTATGGCTATTATGATTTTGGTCTTGTTAATGGTTGATGCGTTTACGCGTGAATCACAAAAAGGTCTTAATTTAGCCATAACCCTAATTACGTTAGTTGGTTGTTTTGTACTGCAACGTTATGTTGATCATGGTGTAACTCAATTAACCTTTAACAATATGTTTATTTTAGATAATTTAGCAACAGGTACTAAGTTGTTTACCTATCTATTTTCTTTTGTTACGGTGTTATATATTAAACGCTATGTTACCGATAAGAAATTTCAAACTGGTGAATTTTATGCGATTTTCTTATTCTCAATCTTAGGCATGATGGTAATGATTTCAGCTGATAATATGTTAGTTTTGTATGTTGGCTTAGAATTATTCTCACTTGCTTTATATGGGCTAATTGCTTTGCAACGCGATCAGGTAAAAGCAACTGAAGCAGCCATGAAGTACTTTATTTTGGGTGCTTTAGCATCAGGTATTCTATTATATGGAATTTCATTCATTTACGGCGCAACTGGGGGTTATTTACAATTAGAAGATATTATTCGTGCGATGCTAACTCATGGTAGTGCTAATCAAGCGTTATTGTCTTTTGGTTTAGTTTTTATTGTGGCTGGTTTAGTCTTTAAATTAGGTTTGGTGCCATTTCATATGTGGGTACCCGATGTTTATGAAGGTTCGCCATTAGCGGTTACAACGATTATTGGTAGTTTAACCAAAATTGCGGCAGTAGTTTTCCTGATTCGCTTCTTGATTGGCGGACTGGTAATTTTGAATCCAGCTTGGTCGGTGATGTTATTGATTTTGGCGGGCTTGTCATTATTCTTTGGGAACATTATTGCAATTGCGCAAACTAATATTAAACGCCTGCTGGGTTATTCAACCATTTCGCATATGGGTTTTGTGGCTTTAGGCTTTGTAACGGTTAATGTTGCAGGGATTTCGGCAACTTTGTTTTATGTTATAACTTATTCTTTAACGGCTTTAGCTGGCTTTGGCGTTTTGACTATGCTTTCAAAAGGCGATTTTGAGTGTGAAAAACTTGAAGATTTAAAAGGTTTAAGTAAAACTCATCCAGTTTATGCGGCAATTTTGATGTTGGTAATGTTCTCAATGGCGGGTATTCCACCGTTGGTTGGTTTTTATGCTAAATTCAAAATTTTAACTGCTTTAGTTGCCAGTGGCTTTATTGCAACCGCGGTTTTTGCAGTAATCATGTCTTTAATTGGAGCTTTCTATTATATCCGTGTCGTTAAGCTAATGTATTTTGATGAACCAGTTAAAACGTTGGAACTTGCCGATACTTGTGTATTAACTCGTTCTGTCTTGTTGGTAAATGCGATTTTATTGCTTGTAATTGGAGTTTTACCAAGTACGGTTATGATGTATTGCACTCAACTAATTACGGGGTAATTGGTTTTTAAATATAACCTATTTTGATTTTTAGAATGGCGTCGGTGATAATCGGCGTCATTTTATTTAGGCTGTGTGATGATTTTAATAAACTCGCGAGTGGCTATAAAGCTCGAATCTGCATTATTAATTAATTTCTTATATGGATTATTGTTTTTAGCTTTGAGTATAATATCCATAAATCTGATTGATAAAAATTTAGCAGATTGGTTGCATGTAAATGGCTTTGATCATTTTTTAGTTTTAAATCATTTTACGCAAAATTCCCCGCAGATAATTGGCTTGTTTTCTGTGGTGATTCTATTAATTGTACCAATTGATAAATCTTATGGGCGTAAGATAATCCTAGTTGTGGTTGGGCTAATTTTACTGTATGTTGCGCTTAAATTAAAGACTGAGCTAAAATGTATTTTTGGGCGCAATTGGCCATTATTTTGCTTGGGCGAATGGGCGGCCAATTCATCACCATTTAAGAATAACTACGGGATTAATTTTAATTGGCATTCAAGTTGGGCTGGCACCTTGCCATCAGGGCACGCAACATTTATTAGTTTAGTTAGTTTAATGATGGTAAGACTTTATCCGCGCTTTATGAGATATTATATTGCTTATACGTGTATTTTAATAATTTGTCTAGTTTGGTTGAATTATCATTTTCTCGGTGATTGCTTGGCTGGGGTTAGCCTTGCCTTTTTAGTTAATTCGCTGTTTATTATGTTTCTGTATTTGATGCAATATCATGGAAATAGAAGACTTAGAGTTTAATCGTAACCACTTGTAGGAAGTGTTGTAAATGGGTAAAATCACGAATATTCTCGTATGAGGATAAAACCATCTTAAGTGCAAGCATATTATTATAAAATATGTTTTTATATCAAAATAATTATTTCCGCATGATGCTAACGAATCTCAATTACTTCATATTTAGCATACGCCGCAGGTGTACAAATTAAATTCTGCTGGAGTACCTCTAGCGGATTTAATTAACCGCTACACATCTAATTACTTGCGATAAGCTATGCGGTACAGATTTTAGTTTAAACAACTAGCATTGTGTTTAGCATAGGAAGTGATTTGAAATTGTAACAATAAATCACATAAAAGTATCTATTTAGACTGGATTGATCTAAGTTCTTAAATTATTGTTGATGATTCTTGCATTAGCCACACCAGATAAGTTATACTATAGTTGAGAATTATTGCCATACACTTTCTTTGAAGAGAATAATAATGTTTGATGAAATATTGGATCACAAAGGGAATGCCAGAGAGCATTATAAGCCATACCTTGATTGGTTGAAAAGTCGCCCAGCTGGATATCTTAATCAGAAAATGGCTGAAGCGGATTTATTATTTCGTAGAATTGGAATTACCTTTGCCGTCTATGGTGAAGATGAGGGCGCAGAACGCCTAATTCCATCTGATCCCGTACCGCGAATTATTAGCGCAACGGATTGGGAATATTTAAAAAAAGGCATTGAGCAACGCGTTACCGCCTTAAATATGTTTTTGGATGATGTTTATCATGATGGACGAATCCTTAAAGAAAAAATTATTCCAGCTGAAAAAATTTACGGTAATGCTCAATTTCAGGCCTGCATGGTTAATCATGATTTGCCGCATAAGGTTTACACACAGATTTGTGGCGTGGATTTAATCCGCCATGATGATGGACAGTATTATGTTTTAGAAGATAATATGCGAGTACCAAGTGGTGTTTCGTATATGCTGCAAAATCGGCGCATGAGTCAACGTTTATTTCCTGAGTTATTTAAAAATTACACTGTTGAACCAGTTGAACATTATTCATTGTTATTGCAAACTACGTTAAAAGAATGCTCGTTTAATGATGATCATCCAACTATCGTAGTTTTAACGCCTGGTCCATACAATAGCGCATACTATGAACATGCTTTTTTGGCCAAAGAAATGGGCGCAGAACTAGTTGAGGGACGTGATTTATTTGTTAAAAATGATCGTGTGTGGATGCGCACTATCTATGGGGCTAAACAAGTTGATATGATTTATAGGCGAGTTGATGACGATTTTCTCGACCCATTAGTTTTAAATTCCAGTTCAATGTTGGGAGTACCTGGTTTAATTCAAGCTTATCGCGCAGGCGGAGTCGCGATTGCGAATGCACTAGGAACTGGGGTTGCCGATGATAAGTCAATTTATCCATATGTACCACAGATGATTAAGTTTTATCTTGATCAAGAACCAATTTTGCAAAATGTTCCAACTCGAATTTTAA
>JAIETT010000118.1 GCA_019744945.1 Burkholderiales bacterium | reverse complement strand
TCAATGGGTTAACACCTATGGAATATGAGATGAGGTATATGGAGAATGTCTAATTTGTATTGGTACTAATAATGGGGTCTTGACAAGTATTAATCAGGCGTAAAGTTTGGGCATTTCCTTCGATCTCAAATATATCTGGAGCCAACGCATAAATGTTGCTAAATGTTTTTGAATATTGATGGCTATTTTTTAATTCTTGATAGGTTTCACTGAGTGCCCTTTCACCCTGATGTCCAAATGGCGGATTACCTAAATCATGAATCAGGCAGGCACAACTTACAATATTGGCAACATCATTGATAAAACGCTCTTTGGCGGCTTCTGAATTATTAGTCGATGAATATCTGGTGATTAAAATATCTTTTTCGGCAAGAGGCATATATTCATCCCAAATCCCATCAATTACTCGCCGAGCTAAATCGCGTCCAACTGCCGCTACTTCTACGCTGTGAGTTAAGCGGTTATGTATAAAATCATTCCCAGATAGCGGAATAACTTGAGTTTTATATTGTAATAATTTAAATGGATGCGAAAAAATTATTCGATCATAATCATGCTCAAAAGTAGTTCGCTCAAATTTTCGTTTGGCGGACGGCTTTGCTTTGGCTTTCGTTTCAGTAGTTAACTTATCCCATGACATTGCAGATGGTACCAGTTTAAAAATTTTGGTGAAAACACTGCTGCTTTCCGAACTACTATAATTATACTTGGGATTAGTTCTATGCCAACTTATCTGAATAAATCTAGCGTCATTTATAAAACGTTGCAGATAGATACCAAATGGTTTGGCTTCAAGTGAGATTGCCGATAAATCAATACCAGTATCAGGAAACGAATAACTGAAAAAATCTTTATTATTATTCTTATTGTTATCTTTTAAAGCCAACTGGTTGATTTGTTTTTTAATTGAGTGAGTTACATTTAATGATTCGACGGTGATTGTTTCTAGCATGTTCTGGCTTTCTAAGATTATATAAATTGAAATTATCCCACAGAATCTTCTGAATTTCATCTAGGTATTACCTAGATGAAATTACTCAACTAATGAACTAAAATAACGGTTTGTATGATTGCAGATAAATACCCTAAGAATAGACAAATCAGAGACTTCTATCCAAAGAAAACAGATTTTAGAGAAGTTAGCGACGCAAACATCACAAAAGTAGAAATTAATTTAATGAGCCTAATTTACCTCATAAAATCCTGTATCCATCTTTAAAGGAGATCTAATATGATTGATTTAACTATTAATGAAGTTAACAGCATTCGTAAAAATCATGCGTTACATGCTACCATTTTAGAAAATAAAACTTTGAGCGAAGTTTGTAATGATATACTACAGTCAGAATATACTACAGTCAGAATATTTATCAAAACAACCTTGTGCAAAATTTTTAGTTGAAGATTTACAGAACTCAATTAAACGCAATAACGTTGCTTTGAATTTAACAAAAACCTATATAAATTCTAATGAATGTAATTTTCTAGTGTCACTATTCCATGTTCCATATAATCCAAAAATGAATTTAGATGCTTGTCTCTTTAGAACTGCAACCATAGACCCTGAGTTGTATGCTTATAAAACTAATGTTATGCCTATAATATTAGAAAAGTATTCTGATGGATTTTATCCTGTAGATACAGTAGCTATTTTTCCAGAAAACCACATTGATGGCATACAAAAAACTGGAGAAAAAATATTTTACATAGTCAATAAATTTGCGTTTAGGCATGTCAATATAACTAAAAAGATACTAAATAAATGTGTTACTTCTGATTCTTTTCAACAAATAAGAGAACTTAGCGATGAACAGATTGAAGAAGCTGTTGTATATTGGGTATGGTTTCATGAATACAATCATCAAAAATGTGGAGGGTTACCTTTACCAAAATACTTAACATTGAAAACTACAAAATTTATTGCTGGATTAGAAGAGCTTCGAGTTGATATTGGTGGTATGTTACTATGTGCCAAGAATATTCAAAAATTTGGTAATAAAGCAGGATATATTTTCGAATTTATTCTAGCAGAAAGATTGTTGCGTTACGGTGTTGACGGGGTAAAGTATAATAAAGAAGGATGTATTGTTCCTTCATATGATGCGGTTGGCAGTTATTTATGTTTTAATTTACTATTGTCTAATGGTGGCATTAGTATTATTAATAACAAAATAAAGATAAACAATAACATTGTTCAATCATTAGAAGATGCACAATCTAAAATTCATCAGCTTGAATATCAACTTAATACACTACCTGAAGAAAAAATTAAACTTGAATTATTAAACTTTATAAAATCGACTTTACACGTTGATGAGCTCAAAACTTATTCTTCTGATCCTTTTTTTAATATAATGCGTTCTGAAATTGGTTACACAATAACAGATAAAGAATCTTTATAGCATGAACTCATACATACCTTTATTACTATTTTGTTTTTCAACCAGTATCACACCAGGTCCAAATAACATTATGATTATGATGTCAGGTGCTAAATTTGGACTATTAAAATCATTCCCACATTACTTAGGAATCTGCATTGGATTTAATATAATGGTGTTTCTAGTTGGATTGGGATTAGGAGAGGTCTTTAATTCGTTGCCGATGTTGCACGTGATCATAAAATATTTGGGCACGTTATATATGTTGTATCTTGCATTTAGTTTAATTCGCTCAAATAGTGGAATTAGCGGCACTAATGAAAGATCCAAACCATTGACATTTATTCAAGCGGTTTTATTTCAATGGATAAATCCCAAAGCATGGATTATGGCAATTGGTGTAATAGCGACCTATTCATTGCTGAATGTTAACCCAGTATATCAATCTTTTATTATTAGTCTGATATTTTTCTTAGTTGGTTTACCTTGTATTGGTGCATGGTTTGTTTTTGGAGTTGGAATTAGTAAATATTTATCAAGTCATGTACATATGAAAATATTTAATGTCACTATGGGTGTGCTATTGATATTTTCTATCATATTAATGTTTTTAGAATAAATTTAAATGGAGTAAAAATGCAGTATATCTTAGCCGAACGAGCCAAAACATTAAAAGCATCAGAAATACGCGAATTATTAAAGGTAACTGAACAACCAGAGATTATTTCATTTGCTGGTGGTCTACCAGATCCTGCACTGTTTCCTATTGAAGAATTAGCCAAAATGTCACAAACAGTATTTGCCACAGACGCTCATGCCGCGCTTCAATATGGACCTACCGAGGGTTATGGATTACTCCGGGATATTATTGCCTATGAACGAATGGCTAAAGCTAAGGTAATTAGTCATCATGATGAAATACTAATAACAGCTGGTTCTCAACAAGGTATTGAATTTTGTGCCCGATTATTTTTAAATGATGGTGATTATATTATATGTGAAGACCCAAGTTATCTTGGCGCGATTAATGTGTTTGATACCTATCATGCTAATTATTTAACTGTTCCAATGGATGAAGATGGCATGATTATTGAGGAACTAGAGAAAATTTTACAGTCAAATCACAAACCAAAATTCATCTACACTATTCCAGATTTTCAAAACCCTACTGGCATCACAATGTCAATTGAACGGCGTAAGCGATTAGTAAAATTAGCGACACAATACAAAATACCAGTTATTGAAGATAATCCCTATGGCGACGTAGTTTTTAGCGGTGAACGTAATCCAGCGCTTAAGAGTTTTGATACAGATGGTTGGGTGATTTTTTTAGGCACATTCTCTAAAACTTTGTGCCCAGGTCTTCGTGTTGGATGGGTTTGCGCGAATCAAAAACTGCTTCACAAATTTATTATGCTTAAACAAGTCACTGATTTACAGTGTAATACTCTTACGCAACGAGAAATTGGCTTATATCTAAAAACCTATAATATTGATGAACACATCCGTAAAATTATTGAAGTATATACCCGTCGACGTGATTTGATGTTAGCCAGTATAAAACAATACTTTGCGCCCGATATTAAATGTACCTCTCCAAATGGTGGATTATTTACATGGGTGAAGCTTCCTAAAAATATTGATGCTGCAGAATTGCTAGTCGTTGCACTAGAAGAAAAAGTTGCTTTTGTTCCAGGTGCTCCATTTTTCCCAAATAAAAATCATAAGAATTTCCTACGTCTAAATTATTCAAATATGCCAGATGAAAAAATCAAAGAAGGCATAAAACGTCTTGCACATGTAATTGAGAGTTTTAGATAAGAAACCAGTTTAAAATAAAACAGTAAAGTAAAATGAGTTAATATATACTCAATCAACTTGAAAGTTGGACTGGGTTGTATCGGATATAACATATTGCGCACAAGGTGAGCTTATGATTGAGTTACCAGAAATTAACAGGTCATTCATTTTTCATACAGGTCAAATTGTTCAGATTCCTTCTAATATGATTCATCGTGTTTCACATTACTCTAAAACCAACCAACAATCACGCTATATACTTATTCAAATCGGCAAATTTAGTATTGACTTTATAAAAGATGACAGAATTACTATTAGTGAAAATTATGTAGATATCAAAGATAAAAAAATTAACTATTATATTGGTAGTCATCAAGAAAATATTAAAACGATACTCTTATACTTTATAGAAAATCGTCCAACAAATTTATCAAATGCAGAGTACATAAATGTATTAGAAGCTTTAAATGTTGTATACAAGTATGCGGTTCTGCAAATGCCTACTAATGATATACTGTTACAACAATTAAAGGATATATAATGTCCCTAAAGGCGATTCATGCATTTGTAGATTCTACAATTCACCTTGATAATGAGCAACGTAAGGTCTGGGATCAACTGCAAATCTTATCTACGTTTTTGATTAATAAAAAAAAATTATTTAACATATTCCAAAAAATAAACAACCATGGAATATACATATGGGGACCCGTCGGGCGTGGAAAAACCATGCTAGTGAATCATTTTTATGACTCTCTAAACATAAATCGTAAAACCAGATTACATTTTCAACACTTCATGAAAAACATTCATGAAAATTTGTTCAAATTACAGGGTGTAAGCAATGGAATTCAAAAATTAGCGACAGACATTGCTCAGCGTTATGATGTGATTTGTCTTGATGAGTTGTATATTGACGATATAGTTGATGCCTCTATTGTCGGAAGTTTATTAAAAGAACTATACCGCAATGGTGTTGTATTAGTAATAACGACAAACATTCACCCTGATGATTTATATAAGGATAAGTTACATCAAGAACGCTTTTATGATGTTATAACTTTGTTGAAGCAACATAATCACGTTTGTAGTTTGGACAATAAGTTGGATTACCGTATGTTACAGACACAGAGTAATGAGGTGTTTTTTTATGGTGAACGCCAAGTTGCGAGTCAGAGGCTACGCCAGTTTTATTTAGAAGTAAGTTGTCATACACCACCGGTAGCTGGTGAACTAATCATTAATAATCGTAAATTGGCAGTTAATGCCCAATACAATGATATAGTTTGGTTCGAATTTACTGAATTATGTGAAAAATCACGCAGCCAATTGGACTATATTGCTTTGGCTGACCAGTTTAAAACGATATTGATTAGCAACATTCCTCAACTAGATGATGGTTTAGCAAAAGATGATTATTCCGCTGTTTTTTGCAGAGATAGAAGCAGACGGTTTATTAGTCTAATTGATGAATTTTATGACCGCGGAATATTACTTGTTGTTAATTTTGAAGTTCAAATTGATTCATTGTACTTAGGTTTTGATTTAAAATTCCAATTTGAGCGAGTTTATAGTCGATTATTTGAAATGCAGTCACTTGATTACTTAACAAAACAAACGGTAAATATTGTTAACATATAATAAACTATGAGTATTTAGCATTAATTTGGAGAATAACATGGTGATATCTGATAACAGAAAACCATCTTTATTGTTAATGGTTGTCAAGCCCCCATTATTAGTACCAATACAAATTAGACATTCTCCATATACCTCATCTCATATTCCATAGGTGTTAA
>JAIETT010000099.1 GCA_019744945.1 Burkholderiales bacterium | reverse complement strand
TAGAAAAGTTATTATTTAACTTTTCTAACCAATTTTTCTTTAATCCGTGCAGATTTACCTGAACGATCACGTAAATAGTATAATTTAGCGCGACGTACATCACCACGACGTTTAACTTCAATTGAGTCAACCAATGGTGAATATGTTTGGAATGTTCTTTCAACACCTTCACCAGCCGATACTTTACGTACGATGAAAGCAGAATTTAAACCACGGTTACGTTTAGCAATTACCACACCTTCAAAGGCCTGTAAACGCTCACGTGTACCCTCTTTTACTTTAACTTGAACTACAACTGTATCACCTGGTGCAAACGCAGGGATAGTTTTATTTAAACGTGCAATTTCTTCTTGCTCTAACATTTGAATGATATTCATTATTTTTTTCCTATAATCTTGTTCCTACTTAACATTTCATCAAGTAGCCGAGATTGTTCTTTTGTTAACTGTTTGCCATCTAAAAGCTCTGGACGCCGTTGATAGGTTCGCCATAAACTTTGTTGCAAACGCCATTTTCTAATTTGTTCATGATTTCCCGAGCATAATACCTCAGGAACTTCAGCACCACAATAATCACGCGGAACAGTATAATGCGGACAATCTAATAACCCATCCATAAATGAATCATTAGTTACTGATTCCTGACTATTCATGGCTCCGGGAATTTGCCGTACAATTGCATCAATTAAGAGCATTGCGGGTAATTCACCGCCTGAAACCACAAAGTCACCTAGCGAAATTTCTAAATCAACATTGCGTTGAATAAATCTTTCGTCAATTCCTTCATAGCGACCACAAACAAAAATCACGCCTTGATCTAAAGCTAATTGATTAATCAATGCTTGATCAACGCGCTTACCTTGCGGTGACAAATACACCACTAAAGGCTGCTTAACTCCATGTTGCGCTTGGTTTAATTTAGCTTGTGCTAACGTTAATTCGAGCGGCACGATTTTCATGACCATTCCTGGCCCACCACCAAAAGTCTTATCATCAATGCGACGATAATTATCGGTAGTAAAATCACGTGGATTGAGCGTATCTAACTGAAACAAATTATTGGCTAATGCCCGAGCAACGATACCATTTTGGCTAACTGCCGCAAACATCTCTGGAAAAATGGAAATGACACTAAAGATCAATAGTCCAAGCCCCAGTCCAAGGTAATTTGTTTATTTGCCATATCGACGTTAATAACATATTGTGCAACAAAAGGCACCAAACGCTCTTGATCCGCGTCCCGAATTACCAGAACATCGCTTGCACCAGTTTGCATTAGATCTTTAACAATCCCTAACGCTTCACCTTGCAAATTAATCACGTTTAAGCCGATTAAATCTACCCAATAAAATTCATCTTCGTCTAATTCTGGAAACTGTTCCCGACTAACTGCAACCGTAGCACCTTTCAGTGCGAATGCTGCATCGCGATCAGCAACACCAGCTAATTTGGCATGAAATAAGCCATCGCGAGCGAAGCTTTTTTCAACTGTTTGGCTAACTACTTTACCATCAGGCAGCTTAAGATAAATATTTTCATAATCATCCAGCGAATCATCGTATTCAGTAGTAACTTTTATTTTGACCCAACCCTGAATGCCAAACGGACCTGTAATATAGCCCATGTCAATCAAGTTGTTAGGTATCATAACTTAGGCTGCTAAGTTTTTAATTAATTTTTGAACTGCAGGAGATACTTGCGCACCAACTGAAGACCAATAATCAACACGAGTAGTATCAATACGTACTGCCTCAACGTTTGCAGCTGCAACTGGATTGTAAAAACCAACTTTCTCGATGAAACGACCATCACGGCGCGCACGAGAATCAGCAACTACAACACTGTAATAAGGGCGGTGCTTATTACCACCACGAGCTAAACGAATAACTACCATTGTGTTATTTCCCTATAAAAATTAAACAATAAAGCACGTGATTTTACAATAGAAAACAGTCCCCTGTCAAGTAGCCAATTTGACTAACGCCCGCAATCTTGCTATAATACACTATCATATAACTCAATTAAAGTAATTCACGATGCCACAACAGCTTAAATTCTTACCTCTAATTACAGCCTTAACTCTAATTGGCTGCGCTAGTACCAATCCAAATAGCCCAACCGAGCAAACTTATTTATCAAGCGCCACGAATAACTTACGTGCCAACCAGCCACGCGTAGCCTTAGAAGCAACCACTCAAGCACTCAAACTCAACTCCAATAATTATCAAGCTTATTACCTGCAAGCCCAAGCTTATCAGCAACTCGGTGAAAGCTTAAATGCCACCACTAATTACCAACAAGCTTTAAAATTAAATTCCAGCAATGTTGAAGTTATTACCAGTTACGCTAATTTTTTGTGCGCCAATCAAGATTATGTTAGCGCCGAAACCCAATATGCCAAGGCTTATCAATTTGGTAAACAATATAATGTTGGCTGGGAACAAACTGCCAGTGATCATGGCGATTGTTTAAGCCAGCAAAATAAGTTAAATTTAGCGATTGAGAGTTATCAAATAGCAATTAATGGCGCGAATAAACCCGCTAGTGCCTATCTTGGTTTAAGTTATGTTTATATTATGCAACAAGATTTCATTCATGCAGCCTACTCAATTAGTCAGTATCCAGGTGAAGACACCCCACAATCATTGCGCCTCAAAATTGCTGCCTATGATGGATTAGCTAAAAACCCGAACGTTAATGCCAAAAACAAATCCATTCTCAAAACTAAAACCGCAGCTTTCAAAAGCAAGCTTGCCAAACTTGAACCAGCCCGTAGCAGCAAAAAAGCCCCAGCGATTAAGCCGTTAGCAGCAATCAACCATTCAAATTCAAATACAGATGCTATTGTTATTAACAACACGCAACCAACTAGCCAAGCTCACGCAGCCGTTAAACTAGCCAGTCCAGCGCAAAAAACGCAGTCAATACAGAATAAAACCGTGACTGCGCAAAAGGCAGTAGCCACAACAAGTAAAACAACTGCGACTAAGAAAGCCACAGCCAAGCCCAAAACTTTTGCCAACCGGATTCAGAAAAATACACATGGTCGGCATTATATTGTGGTTGAACCTGGTGATACACTGTTTAAACTTGCGCAACAAAGCAAGCTCACAGAAACTAAACTAACTCAACTCAACAAACTTAAAACTAAAAATGTGCCGTTAGACACCCGCCTATATTTGGACTAATTCATGCGTAAACTTTATTTATTCGCGGTCTTTTTCGTAATTTATGAATTTACCACCTATTCCGCCAATGACATGATCATGCCAGGCATGCTCGCTGTGGTGAATGAATTTCATGCGCCACTGAGCTATGTTGCGGCATCACTTAGTCTGTATATGCTTGGTGAATGTGCGATTCAACTCTGGCTTGGACCGCTCGCCGAACGCTATGGCAAGCGCCAAATTATTCTACTCGGTAGTTTTTCATTCATTATTTTCACGATTATTATCGCAGCTAGCAGTAATATTTCTCAATTCATGCTCGGGCGCTGGCTCCAAGGTAGCGGCATGGCATTTATCGCAATGGGTTATGCTATCATCCATGAGAAATTTGATGATAAATCAGCGGTCAAGGTTATCGCAATTATGGGCAATGTTACCATCATGGCTCCATTAATCGGTCCATTAATTGGTGGCGTTATCGTCAGTTATACCAGCTGGCATTATATCTTTGCGTTAACGGGGATTCTGGGTTTCATCGCCTTGTGCGGTCTGTATCGCTATACCCCGACAAGCACGCCACAACTAAAAAAATTAGCCTTAAAACCGATTTTAAAACATTATGTTGAAATTGCCAAAAGCAAAAATTACGCGCTAGGCGTAAGTTGTACCTTAATGGGTGCAATGCCGTTATTAATTTGGATTGGCTTAGCTCCAAATTTAATTCTCCATCATTTACAGTTGAGTTATAAAAGCTATATCATTTATCAAATTATTGCGCTGGGTGGATTAGCTCTCTCGAGTATCTTGATGCAATTTCTCGCAGGACGCTGGCAGTTCCATCAACTAATCCGCCGTGGCTGTTATCTAGCCTTTGCTGGAGTACTATTTAGTTTTATCTTTAGCTCCTCAATTGAATTAATTGCGCTGGGTCTCTTTTTCTATAGCATTGGGTTGGGCTTTACCAATGGGAGCATTATTCGAATCATTATGAGCAATACCAAGCTATCACAAAGCATGGCAGCTTCACTGATGACATTTAGCCAGACGCTATTTTTCGCACTCGGCATCCAATTCAGTGATGCATTATGTAAACAATTTGATTATTCTGGCTTTAGTTTTACCTTATGTTGCTTAATTAGTGCTAGCATTAGCCTAATTTTAACCCGTAAATTTGCCGAGCGCATGACCGAGCGCAAATGGCAATAAAGGTAACCTCAAACACTAAGTTATGCTATAATTTGACGGCTTAAATAACACAAACTTGCATTACTTTAAATTAATTCAGTTACTGCAAGCTTAGTTCAATTTCAATAAGGATACCATCGATGCAAAAAATTAAAGTAGCCAATCCAGTTGTCGAACTCGACGGCGATGAGATGACGCGTATTATCTGGAAATTTATTAAAGAAAAATTAATTCTACCTTACTTGGATTTAGATATCAAATATTATGATTTAAGTATGGAAAATCGCGATCTAACCGACGATAAAGTTACGGTTGATTCAGCACATGCAATCAGAAAATATAATGTGGGTATTAAATGCGCAACCATCACTCCCGATGAAGCGCGTGTAACAGAATTTAACCTCAAAAAAATGTGGAAATCACCAAATGGTACCGTGCGTAATATTTTAGATGGCACAGTTTTCCGTGAACCAATTATTTGCAAAAATGTACCGCGTTTAGTGCCAAATTGGACGGCGCCAATCGTAATTGGACGTCACGCGCATGCCGATCAATATAAAGCCGTTGATTTTGTCACCAAAGGCAAAGGCAAATTAACTATTACTTACACCCCTGAAAATGGCACGCCTGAAACGCATGAAGTTTATGATTATCAAGGCGATGGCGTAGCAATGGCAATGTACAATACCGATGAATCAATTCGTGGTTTTGCACATGCTTGCTTCAATATGGCGTTAACTAAAAAATGGCCACTTTATTTATCAACTAAAAATACCATCCTAAAACAATATGATGGTCGTTTTAAAGATATTTTCCAAGAAATTTATGTAGCCGATTATCAAACTAAATTTAGCGCAGCAGGAATTACTTATGAACATCGCTTAATTGATGATATGGTTGCCTCAGCCCTTAAATGGAATGGTAATTTTGTGTGGGCATGTAAAAATTACGACGGCGACGTTCAATCAGATACCGTTGCCCAAGGTTTTGGTTCATTAGGTTTAATGACTTCGGTTTTAGTTACTCCAGATGGCAAAACCATGGAAGCCGAAGCCGCACATGGTACGGTAACTCGTCATTACCGCGATCATCAAGCGGGCAAAAAAACCTCAACCAATCCAATTGCATCGATTTTTGCATGGTCACGTGGTTTAGCTCACCGTGGTAAATTAGATAACAATGCTGAATTAATTGATTTCTGTACTAAACTCGAACAAGTTTGTGTGGAAACCGTTGAATCAGGTAAAATGACCAAAGATTTAGCCGTTTGCATTCATGGCAATAAAGTTGCCGCCGATCAGTATTTAAATACTGAAGACTTCCTCGAAGCGTTGAATGTCAATCTAAAAGCCAAATTAGGTTTTTAATTTGCAATCCCACTTCGGTGGGATTTTTTATTAGCTCTTCCTAGCTTAACCCGAATTCAGTTATGCATATAATTACAGAACAATAGCTTCAATATGTTATAATCCGCCTCTTTTTATTTGGATGGTACGATGAACAATCGCAGAAACTTGATACTTTTTGCAATTTTTTTCATAATTTATGAATTTAATGCATATATCTCAAATGATATGATTATGCCAGGCATGATCAAAGTAGTAACAGAATTTAATAGCCCGGTGGAAAATATTGCTAAATCACTCTCATTATTTATCATTGGCGGCAGCAGCTTACAAATTTTTCTTGG
>JAIETT010000078.1 GCA_019744945.1 Burkholderiales bacterium | reverse complement strand
GCAAGCAATTCACGCGCAATTAATTCTAAATCCGTATCTTGAACTAGATTTGCCAGTTCAAGTTTCCACTGCGCTAGACGCGCTAAAATTTCTTCGGGTTGAATGCGATATTTACGTGCCAAAGTATAGATTTCATCAATCCGCGCATCAACTTGTGCCAACAATTCGGGATCTTGTTCAATTTTATGTGCAACTAACTGTAACTCATGGTCTAACTCGCCAATTTCAGCTTCAATGCTATTTGCCAATTGGGTAATTTGCGCATAATTTGGCAAGAATTCACTAATTTTATCAAGACGACTATTCAGTGTTGCGGCTAAATCCACCAAAGAACTTTGTTCACCATTAACTAAATTTAACGCAAAATCTAGCTCTTGTAATACCAAACTCGCATTAGCAAGATTCTTTTGTTGAATCTGTAACTCTTCCCATTCATCAGCTTGCAGACCTAAATTATTTAAATCTTGAATTTTTTCACTCAAAATTTCTTGTTTAAGCAACAAATCTTGACTAAACTCTTCTGCCGAATTTAACTTATTTTGCAATGAATTCACCAAGCGATATTTATCACCTAATTCAGCAACTAAAGCACTTACGCCAGCAAACTCATCCAGCAACACGCGTTGGTTCTCGGCTTTCAATAATGCAATTGAGGCATGTTGAGTATGAATATCTAGCAACATTTCACCGAGTTCTTTGAGCACACCCAGCGTTACGGGCAAACTATTAATATAGGCTTTTGAGCGTCCATTGCGATCAATTACGCGCCGACAAATAATGGTATTTTCTTCATTACTATCTAAAAATTCTTTAGTCTGCAACCAAGTTAAAATTTTACCATTGTCAACTTGGAAGGTTGCACTAAACGAAGCTTGATTTTGCCCGTTACGAATAATATCGGCACTGGCTTTGGCACCAAAAATCAACATTAGCGCATCGATGGTAATCGATTTACCGCTTCCAGTTTCACCAGTAATCACCGTTAAACCGTTAAAAAAATCTAGTTCCAATTCATCAATTAAAAGAAAATCTTTTATTTGTAAATTCGCAAGCATAACATCACCTTATTGCAACAAAGAATATTAAGAAACCCGTTTTGACCAATCCAATTTACTTCGCAAGGTATTATAATAATTATAATCCAGTGGATGCAACAGCCGCAATGGGCGCTTAAATTTACTAATAATCACACGATCATACTGATTTAAATTAAAATATTGCTGTCCATCGTAATGCAAAACAGTGGTATTATCACTAATTAAATTCAGCTCGATGGTTACATCATCACTAATTACAATTGGACGATTTGACATCGACTGCGGACAAATTGGTACGATGGCAAAAACTTTAGAGTGCGGATGCAGAATTGGTCCACCAGCCGCTAATGAATACGCGGTTGAACCAGTTGGTGTAGCAAAAATTACCCCATCGGATTTCTGAGTCTGGACAAATTCCGCATTTATGCTCATTTCAAATTCGGTCATCATCCCAATGCCACCACGTGACAGCACAATATCATTCAATGCCAAAGATTGATTAACTAATGTATCACCACGCAGAACTTCTGCCGATAACAGCGTACGCTCTTCCTCAACATATTCATGGCGCAAAATCATCGCGCTAATAACTTCCAGCATTTGTTCAACCGCAATATCGGTCATGAATCCCAATTTACCTTGATTAATCCCAACCACGGGAATGCCATAATTCACAATCGCCCGACCGACCGAAAGCATTGTTCCATCACCGCCAATACTAATGGCTAAATCAATCTCATCGATCCACTCTTCAAGCGCTCCATAACGATGGGCTGGACAAAAAAGTTCGGCTGCAATGCTGGAATCGATGTAAGTGCGACAGCCCAGCGCAGTCAAACACGCCGCCAATTTAGTCACCTGTTCAATCAAATGCGCAGAATTACGTCGCCCAATAATTGCAATATTTGTGAAATTACGCATTATATAACTCTCTTATAATTTGAGCATAGCTAAAAGCTACGCCTATCGGTGGCAATATTATAACCGCAATTTCAACGAAATTCAGTAAAACTTATTTACTGTAGTAACAATTAAACCTTAAAGTAGATCTTCTACCGATGAGATATAACGTAATAGATTTAATTGGACAAACTAAAGCTTTAACACGAAGCATATTTGGTAAAAGTAACACTAAAAACCAAATCCCCAAAATTGAAAGAATAACTTGTAGTTCCATGATTTAACCTTTTATATTAGCTAGGACATTATTTTAGATAAATCTAATATAATTGTCAAATCTTTATTTAAGCTTTTACTAATATAGGTCCAAGAGCAAGTACTTCTTAATTTTGGCTAACTGCTAGTTTATTTTTCAAACACCACCACCGCGCTACTTAAACTTCGTTCATCACTCAGGCTCAAATGATAACTGCTAATTCCGCGTTGCTCAACCCAGTGTTGCAACTCAACGGCTAACACAAAATATGGTCGTCCCAAATCATCATTCAACACGCTAATATTGCTTAACATGACAGGAGCCCGCAAGCCAGTGCCACAAGCTTTGGCAAAGGCTTCTTTGGCGGCAAAACGTTTAGCGACAAATTTAACTTTGTCAGAGCGCTCAGCACATAAAAGTAATTCTGCTGGAGTCAAGATGCGCTGCAAAGCGCGTAAACCATGTGCGGCAATTAACTCAGCGATGCGTTGATTTTCGACAATATCATGTCCAATTGAATAAATCATGATAGAAAATACGAAATCATTTTAATTAGAATTATCGCCACCAGAATAATTGTTGATAGGTCAATCAACATCCACACCCGTGGACGATTTAAGCGTTCCGCAAAAGTCCGTGACACCAAAGTTAAGCCAAATAACCAAATAAAATCCCCAAGCAATGCGCCAATAATAAACGCAGTATGATGCCAACCAGTATAATGCGTTGAAGCACCGCCAATAACTACGATGGTATCAATAAAGACCAATGGATTGAGCCAAGTTAACCCCAAAGCGCGTAAAATCGCGGTTTTTTTATTCACAATTACATTATTAAATTTAACATTATGCGGTTTATTAATATCTCGTACTTTTAACCATAAATAGTAACTCAGAAAAATGATTCCGACAACATTAACCAACAGAATAAATAATTTGGAACTAGCTAATGCTAATCCGATACAACCAATTAAAATTAAAACCGCATCGGCAAAAAAACAGGTAGTTGCTACCCAATATTCATGATTCCGTCGAATCGCATGACTCATGGTATTAAAATTTTGCGGACCAATCCCTGCAATAATCCCAATAACCAACAGCGCGCCACCAAAGACAGCGCTCAAAAACTCAAACATCCAAAACTCCTCTTGAGTAAAAATTTGTACATAGCCCGCAATTAATAATTTAAGTTAAAATAATTGCATCAAACCGACTGAGCCAAAATTAATTTATTGTTTAATTGAAAACAGATAATTGAAGTGGAGCGAAAGAATGAGACTATGTAGGCGTTATTTTAACAAATAACCGAGTGGGCTGATTAGATATTAGAATTAATTAGATTTTATTGCTTAATTTGGCAAATTTGATAGCTCAGTTTAAGTGACAACACTGCAATAGGCACGAGCATAAAATTGACGCTCGTGCCTGATGCAACAGCTCGTTGAAGCTAATAACCAAAGATTTAGAATGTCATAATGCTGCCAATTAATTCTGCAGTTGGATATTTAAAATCACCGAATAACTGTGACACTTCACCACCATAAATAGAGTTTTGGGCATTAGGCAATGAGAGTGGTTTAGCTAATTGTGTAAAATCAATTTTCTTCAGATCAATCCAAAAGATACTTGGCGCCGTCGCCGAATCAAAATAGTAAACTAGATTTTGATGATCTGAAATAGTACGCCACAAGGTTGAAGAAAGGTTGGGTTTATCTGGATCTTGTACCCCTAACGGAACACCAGCTGATCGAATCACTCCAAGAACACTGGCTAGCGCCTGTTGATGATAGGATTGATTTGGCAACGCGGTTGTGTAATTTTTCACTAACGTGCGCGGAATTGCATTTAGAAAAAACGAGGTTCTTACAAATCTATCGGCAGCTGAAATTGAACCCGGTAAGAAAGTTAAACCATTAATATTTTTCCAATAATTACATAACGCCAACTGCTCTTCAAAAATTGGCGAATTGGTCATCACGGTGTATTCTCTATCATGGTGAATACACAATTTTCCAGCCACATATTCAAAAATTGCAGAATCACCAGACGCATCTGATAACGCTAAGTGCATAGTAGCGCCACGACCATTTGGTAACACGCCTGATAAAATATTAAGTGGTGTAGATTGAAAAAACGACACGGCTTCAGCCACAGTTGCAAATGAATCTAATGAAAATTGTGTCCATTGAACCATACATAAATCTTGCGCTTGTGGATTATGACCATATTGCGATTCCGCCAAATACAGTAAATTAGCAACTAAACCTTTTTCATTCATTCCATCGGCAACCCCAGCATTATAGCCGTAAGTAGTCACGCTTCCATACTTACTCGTCCATGAAAGAGGATTATTACCTGCATAACTGGTGTATTGCGTGTTTCGGGGTAAAATAACAATATTGCTTGCCATATCTTCATTCCAATCCATACCCCTACCTGTAATGACTAGATCTTCTGAGCCTTGATATAAAATTCTTGTACACATAATTGATACACCTTCAAAATATTTAATAAATTAATATCTTCTAGCTTAACCATGAATAATATAACAGAATTTAGCCTATTGTCTATACCTACTACAATCTAATTAAGAAATAGTCTGCTAAATATAAGCTCGATAATAATTTCAACCATAATCCAGAGCAAAAACCAGCACCCGCAAACCTGGCTTAAACGTGAAGCTGATAGTTATACCAAGTTTCAAAGCTCATGGAAATTAACTAAGATCCTCCGCAAACGTCAAAAAAAAGTGCCTAAGATTCCTGATTATACTTGTTACCCCACAAGGTGACAAAATCTCCATTGAATCTGAACGCACCATTAAGACTAAAAAAACATTATCAGGAAATTATCGGGCAATACTTGGATATCAAAGAGCTTGGCATTATCAAGCAAGTGATTTATTATACTGATTATGGTTTTGCTGATAAGCTCAAGCAGCTATTTCAAAGCGTGGAGTTTGTTTATCGGAAAGTTAGGACTGAAAAATGTTGAGCTGAGTAGTTGAGCTATTTTATTTTTTACAACTGGATCTTAACTTAAAATCATGATTTGGATAAAATAAAGTTAATGAAAGCTGCATTGCCTCTTTACAATGCGAACTACGCGGCTTTTTTTGTATCTATTGAAAATATTAGAACGTTACTCTATAACGTAAAATTAAATCGCGCTAAATCATAAAAATAATGTTACAATATTTTCAGCAAAATAATATAATATCTCTGAAAATATCAAACGAGTTAAAATCATGCAATCCATTGATAATAAATTATTTAACATAATAAAAGGAACTGGCAAAGGTTATGTATTTTCTGGCGCTGATTTTATCGATAAATTTGCGGGAGATAATATTGATAAAGCACTCTCTACATTAGCCAAAGAAAATAAGATTCGTCGTATAATGCGTGGCATTTATGACTTCCCCAAGTACAGTGAGCTTTTAGCTCAATATCTCAGCCCAGAAATAGATAATGTGGCGCATTCTCTTGCTCGTAAATTCAAATGGCGGATTGAACCATCAGGAGATACTGCACTTTATTTACTTGGCTTATCAACCCAAGTACCAGCTAGGTATGTTTATCACAGTGATGGACCGAAGCGTGAATATGATGTTTTAGGTAACCAGTTGGAATTTAAAAAGATTGCACTGAAAAATATCGGGTTTAAATACGCAGAAAGTGCTTTATTAGTTCAGGCAATCAAAAGTCTTGGCAAAGATAATGTTTCAACTGAAATTATTGCACTGCTTAAACAAAAAATTGATAATAAATTATACCCCAAGATAATAAAAGATACCAAAACGGTTACGGATTGGATATATAGCATAATTAAACAAGTTTGTCAGGAGTAGGATATGGAT
>JAIETT010000043.1 GCA_019744945.1 Burkholderiales bacterium | reverse complement strand
GTAAAGCCAATGTGGTTTTTAGTGGTGATATTTTCGGGGTTGCTTATCCTGAACTAATGGTAAATGGTGCTGCATTTTCGTTTCCTGCAACCACTCCAGTTAATTTTGATCCGCAAAAAATGGAGCGCTCAATTGATTTAATTATGAGTTTAAAGCCTGATGCGATATATTTAACTCATTTTGGGCGACAAACTGAGCTAACTCGATTAGCAGCTGATTTAAAACGCATGGTACGCGACTATGTACAAATTGCTCTTGAGTGTGTTAATGCAGATGACGCAGTTGCTGCAATTAATCTACGCCTTCAAGAATATATCTTGAGTGAAGTATCTAAATTTGGCATAGATTTATCACCTGACAAAATACTAGGGGTAATCGGAATGGATATGCAAATTAATGCGCAAGGGCTTGCGGTATGGCTGAAATCGAATGTTGTAGATAACTAAAAATGGCACTTAATTAGTGCCATTTAGAGCTCGATGAAGTTATTGTTGCCCTGTTGGCGAAATATTGCTTAATGCTGATACGGTTAATGAGTTGTAATCTGGTGTGCTTGGTATTCCTCGTACGTCAGTATAGGCTGCACTCATTTGTTTGCGCATTTCGGCTTGGGAACAAATTTGTAAATTAGCTAAATTGGCGATTAATTTACTATAGAGTTTTGCATCAATTGCATTAATTTGCTGACGTAAAGAATCTATTCCTGGAGTAATCGCGGGATCGGGTTGATTCGTAGCGTGTGTACCCCAGTAATTTAACCAATATTGTTGAACTTGTTTTGCTTGATCCATTTGAATTTGCGCAAACACCATTAAATCACTTGGATCTAATTTATTATCTTCAGCTATTTTGTGGACGTTTGAAAGAACTTTTAGTTCGGTTGCCGCATCGTAGGGTTGTTGCTTTTGTGTGAATTTATATGCCGCAACGCCTTCCATTAGCTTAGTTCGTTGTACCATTAAGTCAAAAACAGGCTCTAGTTTTTTGGAATCGCATTCACTAGCAAAGCTTGTTGTGCTGATACCAAAGGCTAAAAGTAAACTAATCAGGTACTTATTACGTAATTTTAAATTAAACATTTTTACTCCAAATTAAATTGTTGGGTGATTCGCTGATTATTATACACGAATTTATAACTTAATCAGGAAAAAGCTCAGATTATAACTAAATCTTATTAGCTAGATTAAAAAGCAGCTAGCTTCATTTGGTCGCTTTAAAATATGAAATTATTTGCTATTAATTGTTGTTAATGGTAAGTAATTTAAATTCAGTTGGTTATTTAGAAGTTTGAGTTTGATTTAGATAAGGTTAAAAATTTTGTCAAAGTATGGTTGCTATGATTGCTTCTTGATGCTGCAGTTGCACAATTGATTTAATTTGTGGTACAATCCTAACTTAGTAAGGTTAATTATTTGAGCAAAATAGCTTGTTACATAAAATATCTTAGGTGATTGCAGGCGGTTTATATAATTAACTCCTAATGTTTTAACATTAAGAGGAAATATGATATGAAATCAATTTATTCAACATTTAAATTAATTATTCAAACCATGGCTAAAGCAGGCGAAATGGAAGCCCATGCTTATCGTATCGCATCGAAAGTATCACGCCTTAGTAAACGTGATTAAGAATAAATAAACCATATTAGAGTCTCGAAGATTATCTTCGGGGCTTTTTTATATATTTGACATATGTGGTCGGTTTATTATGGTTATTAGATAGAATGGCATATGTTTCGTGGAATGCTAAAACTGGATTTAATCTAGTTAATCATAGAAATTTTTGCGTTTAAAAAGATTGAATAAGTTAAAATATGGTTAATGTTATAATAATTTAAAGGTCTTTTTTTATGCAGCAATTAATTCAAACTTTAAAGAAAGCCGAATTACATATTCATATTGAAGGTAGTCTTGAGCCGCAAATGATGATGGATTTGGCTATGCGCAATAAAATTCAATTGCCATATGCTAACGTTAGTCAAATTGAACGAGCTTATAATTTTGAAAACTTACAGTCTTTTTTAGACTTATATTATCGTGGAATGTCAGTTTTACAAACGGAGCAAGATTATTATGATTTGATGATGGCATACTTGCGCAAAGTGAGTGTACAAAATGTTGTTCGCGCTGAGATTTTTTTTGATCCACAAGGGCACCTCCCACGGGGTGTTGCATGGTCGACGTTTATGCTTGGTTTTGAAAGAGCCATAAATGATGCGCGTTCTGAATTAGGTATTGATGGGCAGTTAATTCTATGCTTTTTACGCCATCTGCCTGAAAGTGACGCGTTACGTACATTTGAGGCAGCTATGGAGTATCGTGACTTATTCATTGGAGTTGGACTTGATTCCTCTGAACTTGGTTTTCCACCACATTTGTTTAAAAATGTCTTCAGACAAGCTAAAGATGCTGGATTATATTTATCTGCACATGCTGGTGAAGAGGGGCCAGCCGAGTATGTTTGGGAGGCTTTAGATATTTTAGGTGTTGATCGAATTGATCATGGTAATAATGCGATTACGGATATTGAGTTAGTACGCAGAATTGCACGCGATAAAATTGCTTTAACTATGTGTCCTCTTTCCAATCAACGCTTACAATCTGTACCAGATTTGAGTTTACATCAACTAAGAGATTTTATGGATGCTGGTGTAATTGCAACCATAAACTCAGATGATCCAACTTATTTTGGTGGTTATTTGAATGAAAATTATATTGCAATTGCTAATGCATTGAAACTGTCTGAAATTGAAATTCGTCAGTTGGCTGAAAATAGTTTATTAGCATGCTATAAATAAGTAAATGATTAGGTTAATCGTAGCGCTTAAATTTAAAATGTTGTTTAAGCGCTTATTTAGTATTTGATGGTACTTTAAAGTTAATTTGATTAATCGGTTTGCCAACGATGGTTAACACAATTTCAAATAATCACTTTCGTGTTGATAATGGATTGATTTTTTGTGAATTTAAATTACTTGGTGTGTAAATTGCTGCAAAGTAAATTAAAGTTTTTCATCTGTATTGGTTTCCATTACATTAAATAGTTCAATTTGCAGCCAAGATTGGAGGCGAATAAATTGATTTCTAAATAAGATTGCAATCACTGTAGTTGCTCCAATTATTCCCCATAATAATTCAGTACGCGGTAAGATTGGGCTGCTAATTGAGAAAATTAAGCTCATAATACTTGCGATAGCCAGCAATGGAAGTGTTTCAAAAATAACTCTCCGCGCATTGTAGGTCTGCTGTTTTAGTAGATTATCGCGAATTAATACTTCGGCCAAAATCATACTAAACGCTTTGAGTTTACGATAAGCTGCAATTAAAAATGGCAATGAGATTAGTAGCGACACGCCACAGATTAAACTTTTGTGAAGTTGCTCATGAACGATTGCCCCGTAATACTGAATAAAAACTAAATCGAGATGGCTGGCGACAAAGACGCTGGCAATAAATACCGCTGCGACTAAGGCACAATTAACAATAATTTGTGCGGTAATTTTACCAATTATTTTGACGATTAACGCACTGTCGCCTTGTGGGTGTAAATCTGCAACCCAATTAGTGTAGTAATGAGCTAGTTTGCTTAAAAATTTAGGACAGCGTTGACCAATTAAACTAGCCAATGGATTGGATAATTTAATTAGGTATGGAGTCGTTAGGGTTGTTAGTGCCGAGACGGCAATTGCAATTGGGTAAAGTATGCTACTGGTAACTTTGCTACTGGCTCCAAGTGCGGCAATAATAAAGGAGAATTCGCCAATTTGCGCCATGCTCATACCAACTTTTAAAGATGTTTTGCCATTTTGACCAGAAACAAATGTTCCAATGCTGCAACCAACGACCTTACCACCGATTAGAACTAAGCTAATAATTAGAATTGGTAAATAATGATTAACTAAAATAGTTGGATCAAACATCATTCCTATTGTCACAAAGAAAATCGCACAAAACATATCACGGAGTGGCTCAACTAAAGTTTCAATTAGATGGAGTGGACGAGCCTCGGCAATAATTGCTCCAATCATGAAAGCACCTAGTGCAATACTATAGTTTAGCGCCAACACCATTAAGCAAATTCCAAAGCATAAGCCAAGCACTGAAATTAACATCATTTCATTGCTTTTAAATTTAGCTATGTAAGCTAATAAGCGTGGAATAGTCATTAAGCCTAGTACCATGGTTACGATAATAAATAAGGATAGCTGTCCAAGCGTACTAACGATGTTGTCGCTGCTAATTGTACCAGTGGTGCTAATCCCTGATAGGATTGCAATAATCCCGATGGCAAGAATATCTTCAACAATTAGCATGCCAAAAATCATTTGGGCAAATTTATGCTGCTTAAGTTTTAATTCACCAAGCGCTTTAACAATAATAGTAGTTGAAGAAATCGCGAGCATTGCGCCAAGAAACAAGCAATCCATTTCTGACCATCCAAAGCGATGCCCTAGATTATAACCAATGAAAATCATAAGACTAGTTTCGCAGATAGCCGCAATGAATGCGGCTGCGCCAACTTTAGCAATTTTTTTCAAGCTAAACTCTAGCCCAAGTGAAAACATCAGGAAGACTACACCGAGTTCGCCCAGAGTGTTAATGATACCCTTATCTTGAATTAGCGTTGGTGTAAGATGTGGTCCAATTATGATTCCTGCTACCAAATAGCCGAGCACAACTGGCTGCTTGAAGCGGTTAAATAATAGAGTAACCATGCCTGCAACGAGCATGATTAGTGCCATATCATGAATGAAAGTGTTGCCGTGCATCAGCGTTTCAACTTAGCAAAAGCCGCAGCCATACTACTGTTATCAATGGCAGTAATCTTTTTAAGCGGTGCTTGACGTGGTTGATTGTTATTCGCTGGCATTGAGCGTGGCTTAGTGGAGCTTAATGGGATATTTAGCTTATTCAATCCTTTCATCGTGAGCCCAATGCGTTTGCGTTTTTCATCGACTTCCTCAACACGAACTTTGACGATTTGACCAACTTTAAGTACATCATTTGGATTAGCCACAAATTGATCAGCAATTGCCGAAATATGTACTAAACCATCTTGATGTACACCAATATCAATAAATGCACCAAAATTTGCAACATTGGTCACGATACCCTCAAGCTCCATTCCAATTTGTAAATCACGAATTTCATTGATACCTTCTTTGAATTGTGCAGTTTTGAATTCACCGCGAGGGTCACGTCCTGGCTTGTCTAATTCTTTTAGTACATCTTGAATGGTAGGTAATCCATAACCGTCATTAACAAAATCGCTGGCTTTAATCGAATTAATGAGTTGACTATTACCAATTAGATCTGCAATTAATACACCATGCTTAGTAGCAATTAATTCAACTAATGGATAGCTCTCAGGATGAACCGCAGATTTATCGAGTGGATTTTTACCATCATTAATTCGCAGGAATCCTGCGCATTGTTCAAAAGTCTTTTCACCAAGCCGAGCAACTTTAGTCAGTTGTTTACGGTTGTTGAATTTACCGTTTTCATCACGGTAGGTGACAATATTATTGGCAATCACGCTATTTAAGCCAGCCACGCGTGCTAGTAGTGGAGCTGAGGCGGTATTTACATCTACGCCAACCGCATTTACGCAATCCTCAACCACATTAGCCAGACTCGTTGCTAACTTATGCTGATTTACATCATGCTGATATTGACCAACGCCAATAGATTTAGGATCAATTTTAACTAATTCAGCCAGTGGGTCTTGCAGACGTCGCGCAATAGAAACCGCACCACGCAGTGTTACATCTAATTCAGGAAATTCTTTAGCGGCAAATTCAGAGGCTGAGTAAATTGATGCCCCTGCTTCTGAGACGATTACGATTTGAACACGAATATCTTTGAATTGTTGACAGAGATCTTTGATCAATTGCTCAGTTTCACGTGAGGCGGTTCCGTTACCGATACTAATTAGTTCTACTTTATAGGTTTCACAAAGTTTTGCAATAGTTAAAATTGATTCTTCACGATTGCGTGTAAATGGATAAATCGTGCTAGTAGCAAGTAATTTTCCAGTATTGTCAATTATCGCAGC
>JAIETT010000036.1 GCA_019744945.1 Burkholderiales bacterium | reverse complement strand
GGAATTGGTGATGAAGCGGCGTACCAGAAGATGATTTTGCACCTCAAAGAAAAAGAAATTTTGTCGCAAGCCGAAGCCATTCGTCAGTTAGTTAGTATGCAATATCAACGCGCAGATGTCGAATTTAATCGCGGATCATTTCGCGTACGTGGTGATACGATTGATGTATTTCCAGCCGAGTTTTATGATAAAGCGGTACGCATTAGTCTCTTTGATGATGAAATTGATGGTTTATTTTTGTTTGACCCGTTGACGGGTAAAATTGAGCAACGAATTAGTCGCTTTACGGTTTTCCCATCTTCGCATTATGTTACGCCACGTGAAACGGTGATGAATGCCTGTGAGGGCATTAAAAGCGAATTAGAGCTTCGCATTAAAGAATATGAAGCGTTAGGCAAAACCATCGAGGCTTATCGGATTAAGCAGCGTACCGAATTTGATCTGGAAATGTTGAGTGAAATTGGCTTTTGCAAGGGGATTGAGAATTATTCGCGACATTTAACTGGGCGCACACCTGGTGGTCCGCCCCCAACCTTAATTGACTATTTACCAACTAATGCAATTATGTTTATTGATGAATCGCATGTTACTATTTCGCAAATTGGTGGAATGTATAATGGCGATCGAGTACGTAAGCAAAATTTGGTCGATTATGGTTTTCGTTTGCCATCCGCGATGGATAATCGGCCGTTACGGTTCAATGAATTTGAAGCTAAGATGCGGCAAACGATTATGGTCTCCGCGACGCCTGGGAAATATGAAGCCGAACATCAAGATAATTTAGTTGAACAGGTGGTGCGCCCAACGGGTTTACTTGATCCGGTCATTGAAGTGCGTCCAGTTGAAACGCAAGTCGATGATTTACTCCATGAGATTCGCCTACGTAAAGCCAAGTCGCAACGGGTTTTGGTGACGACCTTGACTAAAAAAATGTCGGAACGCTTGAGCGAGTATTATGCCGAAAATGGAGTGAAAGTTCGTTATTTACATTCGGATATTGATACCGTCGAACGGGTTGAAATTATTCGTGATTTACGCCTAGGCGTCTTTGATGTGTTGGTGGGTGTAAATTTACTCCGCGAAGGTCTCGATATGCCTGAGGTAAGTTTAGTCGCGGTTTTTGATGCAGATAAAGAAGGTTTTTTACGTTCGGAGCGCTCATTAATTCAAACTATTGGTCGTGCAGCACGCAATGTCGATGGGATGGCAATTTTTTATGCGGCACGAATTACCAATGCGATGCAAGTTGCGTTAGATGAAACGGCGCGACGACGTGAAAAGCAAATTGCGCATAATTTGTTACATGGAATTACACCGCAAACGATAGTTAAGTCGATTAATGATATTCTTGATGGCGTATATAAAGAATCTGCCAAGAATGAATTTGAAATTAAACTGCCTGAAAATATGAGTGAGAAAGATTTAACTAAGTTAATTAAACAAGTTGAGAAACGCATGAAAGAACATGCTTTGAATTTGGAATATGAAGCTGCAGCAAAATGTCGTGATGAATTGAAATTATTACGAGATTTGATGTTTAAAAGTTAGATACTGATTAGGGTTAAATTAGAATTAGAGCACATAGGATTTTATAAAAGGTTGGAAAATGAGTAGTTTTATTATTGGTGTGGCAGGCGGTTCAGGATCAGGTAAATCAACGGTAACCGAACATATTGTTGGTGCAATTGGTGCGGATAAAGTTGCGGTAATTATTCAAGATAATTATTATGTGGATTTAGGGCATTTAACTCCTGAGCAACGCCGTAAGGTAAATTTTGATCATCCAGATTCGTTTGATTGGGAGTTGATGCTTAAACAAATTGATGATTTGTCCAATGGTGTCCCAATTGAAATGCCAACCTATGATTATTCACGTGACACTCGGCGTGCTGAGACGATTACGGTTTTACCTGCGCCAATTATTGTAATTGAGGGCTTGTTTGCGTTATTAGATGCGAGTATGCGTAAATATATGGCACTGCGGATTTTTGTGGATACGGCGGATGATATTCGTTTTATTCGGCGCTTGCAACGTGATATTGTTGAGCGTGGTCGTTCAACCGAATCGGTAATTAAACAATATTTAGAATCGGTGCGCCCGATGCATCGCCAATTTATTGAACCATCCAAGCGTAATGCGCATATCATTATTCCGCATGGTGCGAATAAAGCTGCGTTAGAAATGTTAGTTGCTCGGGTTCGTGCTGCGATTAATCATGAGGAATTGTCAGTTTCTACTTATTTTGAAGAGGTTTAAGATGAAGCCATTTATTATTGGTGTGGCTGGTGGTTCTGGCTCGGGTAAATCGAAAGTAACCGAACAAATTATTCATGCGGTTGGTGCCGAAAAAGTAACGGTATTTATTCAAGATAATTTCTATTTAGATCGTTCACATTTAACTCCTGAAGAGCGTAGTCGGGTGAATTTTGATCATCCTTCAGCCTTTGATTGGACGCTAATGACTAAATTATTGGATGATTTAGCCAATGGTGTGCCAGTTGAAATGCCCCAATATGATTTTACAACCCATACGCGGCTTGCAGCCACTAAAACCGTCACGCCAGCTAAAATTATCATTTTGGAGGGTATTTTTGGGTTATATAATGAAGAGATGTGTAAGCAGATGGCGCTCCGCATTTTTATTGATACCGCGGGTGATATTTGTCTAATGCGCCGGCTGAAACGCGATATTAGCGAACGGAATCGAACTTTGGATAGTGTGATTGAGCAGTATAGTCAATTTGTCCGTCCAATGCATAAGAAATTTGTGGAACCAACTAAGCAAAAAGCGCATATTATTATTCCCAATGGCTCGAATAAAGCCGCCTTGGAAATGATCATTTCTCGGATTCAAAGCGTGTTTAATGGCGATAAAATTAATTTAGATGATGGTATGTTTTTTGACGAAGATTAATAATATTTATACAGGTTATGCGTATTATTTGTTGGAAATATAAATGTATTGATTTTTACCTGCGTAACCAATTGGTAATCTGTTTTTAAATAAGTTCGTGCCATATGGGGTTTGTTATAATCCCTGATTCTTTATATTTTTGAGCAAAATTATGTCAATCTATTTTCAGATATTTATTACGTTATTAAGTTTGCTTAATCCAATTTTGGCGTTAAGTCAGTATCTTAATATGACCAATGGCATGAGCAAAGAAGCTAAGCGCAGTATTGCGATTGTTTGTGGTATCAGCGTATTTGGGATTTTGGGCGGCTTTCTGTTCCTTGGTAGCTATATCATGGAGGGATTAAGTATTCATGAATACTCTTTACGCTTGGGTGGAGGGATTATTTTATTAATTTTAGGCATTAAAATTATTTTGGGGGATAATGCTGCGCATGATCGTGGCGGAATTGACAAGCCATTTGAAGTGAAAAATGTTAAAGCGATGGGAGTAAGTCCGTTAGCTTTGCCTATGATTGTCGGGCCTGCTAGTATGGTTTTGGTGATCGTGTATAGTCAAGACGCACCTAATTTGCTTAGTAGGTTGATAATTTTATTTATTTTAGCTTTATTGGGTGTGGTAATTGCGGTGACCTTTATTTTAGCGGATTATATTGCCAAGGCAGTCGGTGAGGTTGGTATTGTGGTGATAACTAAAATAATGGGTTTGGTGGTGACAGCAATTGCTTTTGAAATGATTATTGCTGGTTTACAAACAGTAATGCCAATGATACTTAAAGGTAGTAGTTAATCATTCGTGGTTCTCTATATGTTGTTAAGTAAAAACCTCAGGATCTAGTCTGAGGTTTTATGTTATATTAGTGCTGAATTAAAAGCTGACCGCCATTATTTCATATTCTTTTACACCACTTGGTACACGTACTTCAACTACGTCGCCGCAGCGTTTCCCAATTAAGCTCCGCGCAACAGGGGTATTTACGGATATTTTACCTACTTTTACATCGGCCTCATCATCGCCAACAATTTGGTAACTAATCTCATCATCGCTTTCTAAATCAAGAATAGCAATCGTTGCGCCAAAAACAATTTTGCCATCACTATCAACGGTACTTAGGTCAATAATTTGTGCTTGAGATAATTTAGACTCAATTTCGCCAATCCTTCCCTCAACAAAACCTTGTTTTTCTTTAGCCGCATCATATTCGGCATTTTCAGAGAGATCACCGTGGCTGCGTGCTTCAGCAATGGCTTGGATTACACGTGGACGCTCGATACTTTTTAGGCGTGCAAGTTCTTCTTGGAGTAATTTTGCTCCGTTGGGAGTCATCGGAAATTTTTGCATAAATCGTTTCCATTTAAATTAATTGGTTAAATTTCTTATATAACTAAATTCATTGTGCTATAAATTGGTTAAGCTGGCTTATTTTGCCAGGTAACAGGCGAATTTATTTATTAAAGAATTCTATTCAAAGTGTTAAATTGTTAATATTAGGATAAGTTATTTTGAGAATAGTTTGAAGTAAATCAATTGTCTAAATGAATTATCCTTGTTATAAATAAAAAAACCGAGAGTATAACCCTCGGTTTCTAATCTAATTATACGTTCGTTAGAACGTGGATAATTATTTAGCAGCAGAAGCTTCGTGTTTAGCAGCAGCTGGTTTAGAAGCGTGTTTTTTAGCCGCTTTTTTGTGTGATTTTTTATGTGCAGATGCAGCAGGTTTTGCAGAAGCTTTAACAGGAGCAGAAGCTTCAACAGCGAAAGCAGAAGTTGCGAAAGCACCAGCGATTAATACAGCTAATAATTTTTTCATATAAGTTTCCTTAAAGTTTAAATAGTGAAATATAATAATTTATATATAAATTATCGTTGATTATTTTGAATGTAAACGATTGTACATTTAACCGTTATTATATACTAAAAATATGTGCAGTGCAAGGTATTTTTAATAATTTTGTTAAATAGTTTCATTGATCTTGTTCAAGTTGGTTGTTTTGAGGGATATTGTCATGTTCTATTATATTGATCTGATTGTTATTTAATTGAATGTAGCCACCTGGTGGTCGATCTTGCCAATCGGGTATCTCATAACGGTGAATAATTGTCGCATTTTTATCAGTTAATGAATAATTACCAGGTCGATGAGTATGCCCATGGATGATAATGTTGGCATTAGCTTGGGTTGCGTAGTCAATAATGCTCTCATTTACAACCATATAGTGATAATCTGGCTTTGCATTAGTCGTTGCATGGGATTTATTTTCCAATGACTCTTTGAGTTTATAGCGTAATTTCAGCGGGATTTTACGTAAAATAAACATGACTAGCGGGTTTTGTAAGATGCGTTTCATCTTTTGGTAACCCACGTCCAGCGTACAAAAGGTATCGCCATGGCTAAGTAAAATGGTATTACCTGCAATTTTAAGTGTGTGCATATCTGGAATTAACTGCATTCCACACTGCTTAGCAAATTTTTTGCCGACCGCAAAATCATGATTGCCACCCCGAAAATATACTGGTGTTACTAAGCTAAATTGCTTTAACTGCGTTCGAATGGCGCTAATAAAGTAATTGTCATCATCATCACCGAGCCAATAATCAAAAAAATCCCCTAGGATATATAAACCATCAATTTGTCCGCGCCATTTGGTTAATAATTCAAAAAATAGTTGATTATGCTTCGGTGTAGCTGGTGATAAATGCAAGTCAGAGATAAAAATTAGTTTCATAAATGATTTACAGCCGTAGTGAATTGGAATTATCGCTTAATTATGCTGGCGTAATTCTGTTATAATTAAAGGTTTAATAAGTTATTATAGCAGTAATTAATCGCTGGAGTGAGGTTGAGTAATGATAGTTCCAATTCGTAAAATGGGTGCGCCTTGTTTATTAATTCGTTCGTCTGAGGTCGCTGCCGCTGAATTTAATCAGCCTGAGCTCTTACGGCTAATTCAAGATTTACGTGATACACAACATCATTTAGGTGGGGTTGGGATTGCGGCTCCACAAATTGGCATAAATAAACGTGTGATCTTAATTGAATATTATCAGCGTGATATAACGCGTTACGCTGATGTCGGTGATTGTCCACTGCGTGTAATTATTAACCCAGAGATTGAATTTTTGACTGATGAATGCGCGGTTTTTAAT
>JAIETT010000231.1 GCA_019744945.1 Burkholderiales bacterium | reverse complement strand
AAAGCGCTAATTGATGGCAATAAAATTCCTCAACGACTCTTAATTCCAGCCGAAGCAATTATTGGTGGCGATGGTTTGATTGCCGAAATATCGGCCGCGTCAATCCTAGCTAAAGTCAGCCGTGATCGACAACTCTATGAATTAGATCAACTTTATCCCGAATATGGCTTTGCCAAACACAAAGGTTACGGGACTAAGCTTCATCTGGAAGCTTTGGCTAAATATGGGCCACTTCCTGGCATACATCGTGCCAGCTTCGCACCGATCAAACAATTATACTTATTTTAGAACATCAGCAATTACAACTTACACTAATTGTGGAAATTATAAAACACTATCAGGATACTTCTTATTTATAGTTAACCCATCACCAAATAGTACATAAAATAACTCTTATATCAATACAATTCAATATGATATGAACTAAATATAGCTCATTTGGGATTAAGCTAACTATATTTACCCAAATGAAATAAGTAGCTCAAATTTTAGAATCTAAACATACATCAGTTTTTGCCATCACAGTAATCACTCAACAAGCTTCAAGTTAAAATCAACATCATCTACACAATAAAAAACCCCGAATGTTATTACAACACTCGGGGTTAGATTTAATACTTGCTATAAGAATTAGATCAAATATTAATAAGCACTTACACAAATATTATTAATAACAAAACTGTGAGTTATTAAATTGACTACTAATTTGACCAAGACTTTCACCACCAACCCAAATTGAGAATGGTTCATCGACAGGATCATAGTCTGGACAACTATAATTATAGATAGCCAAAGAACATTGCCCATTATTATCTAATTTACATACATCTTGCACAAGCACAGTATAATCAAAATAAGGTGCCCCTGCATAAGGACTCAGTGTCAACGGTGCATTACCTTCCACATTAGTAACATAACCACCATAATCTGCATACTCAGAATCATAAAGACTGACAAATCCAAGTGACTCATTCATTATTGCAGAATAATTACTAAAGTTTGCAGTATATGGCCCCATTAGCGTACCAATAGAAGCATTTAATTCACTTGGTACAGTCGAAGTCGTTAACACTGGAATTGCTGGAGCAGCTGTCAAACTTGGAACATTACAATTAGTAATATTCGTACCAGTTACCGTACAATCGATTGGCCCTAGATCTTGGAAATCAAAGGCATTATTATTATCTGGACCAGCAACATTATTTAGCAAAGGACTAAAGCTAGTGCTGTAAATCGGAGCACGATCAGCAGTCCAAATTTTATTATTTGCCAAATCAGAACTAGTTGAGAAAGAGGTACCTTCTGGATAAAGCTCAAATGAAACATTTAGATAATGATTAGGTGGCACAATGCCATAGCCATGCCAAATACCCTTTAAAGCCATCCATAACGTACCTGAATAATTACCACCCTGGGATGCAATAAATTCATCTTTATCAAAGACAACATCTTCTTCACCACCAACAACATTATCACCACTCCAGTTAAATACCGCTGGTTGCATCGTCATAAAGTCTTCGCCGTAGCAAGCTGCTACTTGAAAAGGGTTATCCACAAGATCTGGGTCAATCACCGGACCAGTCGCTTTAATACAATCATATTGTAACAGCCAATTATAATTGGCAGCATAACCCACATAACGGAATAAATTAGTTGTATTAGTTAATTGTGGATTTGCACCACGAACTCCAACCTGAATATCCACATCTTCACTTTCCCACATATAGCGAATTAACACATAACGTGCATTGGTCATATCAAAGCTCGTGCTAGCTGATGCATTTGCCACCATACTAAACGGCACAGTTCCTGAACCAACCTGGACATTCAAAGTAAATGCAGAATTTGACAATGGTGCTGTAGTAGTTGCTAAGCGAATCGTACAAGTTTTACCAGCTGGAATAGACTGATTACTACATAAATCATAAGCACTAGCAACTTCTACATTAGCGGTATCCGTCACAATGCTACCAAGATTAACCAAATTTGCTGATAAATTAGTCAGCGTAATCGTCGTAATACCATTTACCACATTTTTATCAATTGAAACTGTAGCATTTGGATTATTATAATTCAAAGCAAAATCAGCTGTCTGCTGACTTCCAGCACTATTTTTATACGTAATTTGATACGGATTAGTACCAGAACTCAAACCTGGAGTATAAACAACCGTAAACGTACAAGCGTTATTAGATTCTAACGTTGTTCCTGTACAATTATCAGAATCAGATTTTAATGATAACGGTGAAGCAAAGCTCGGAATCGTAATACTAGTTGCCGCAGCAGTTCCAATATTAGTCAATGTTACGACTTGTTGCAAATTGTTCTCATTTAATTGTGCATAGGATGGTTGTACATCAAGAATTGCACTGCTTGTAGTAAAGTTTATGGTTGCAATGTTTGAACAAGTTGTATTTGCCGTACATACCGCAGTATCATCATTATAAGTATATGCCTGAACTTGTTGCAAAGCTTTACCAGCTGGAATAACCACCTTAAATGTCGCAACTGATTCAGCTAGATAATTTCCAGAACCTATGCTAACCAAACTGGCATTAGGCAATGCGATGCCATTTTCGTTCACTAAAACAATTTTGTTAAATGCTGAAGTTACAGAATTTACCACAACAGAAAGCAACACAGTTGTTGATTCAGCAGATGAACTTAATGTCTGCGACTGAGGCATAATAAATAGTGGTTTTTCTAGCGCAGCAGGCGGTAAATTTGATAAACCAATATTAGCTTTCAATGATAGAGTTCTTGCTTGCAGACCTAATTTAGTTAAAATTTTACTAAATACGCTAGTTGAAACTTCTGTAAGCGGTGTTGCAGTAACCGTAAAGCTACCAGGTTTTGAACCTGCTGGAATATTAGCGGTAAAGGTACAGCTTGCGCCAGAGGCTATAGATGAACAGTCTTCTCCAGCACCAGTTGCATCTGCAGTAATCGTAACACTTGTATAGTTAGTTAGTGAAGGAATGTCATATTGCAAATTACTTGCATCACTAGATGAAGTATTTGTCATCGTCAAATAAGCCTTTAATGCAACTCCAGCTGGATATTGAGTTGGGGCACTTAACTGAAGTGTCAAGTCTGAAGGTGTTGGAGTCGGAGTTGGAGTAGGTGTTACTGAGCAGCCAGCACAGCTGCCGCCACCACCACATGCAGATAAAACTGCTGCAACAAGCGCTGATAGCGCTAGGTTGCGGAAAGTATTTTTTGTAAATAGTTTCATCATTTGAATGATTCTCTTTAAAAATAGTTAAAAAGCTAATAACCGCCATGGTTATTAGCATAAGCATAATCATGAAGTAATTTTAAAAGTTGTATTGTGTACCGAATGTAATGATGTTAATTCCACCATTCATGGTATTACTGAAAGGAATAAAGGCGTAATCTTCAATTCGTAAATCAAAGTGTTTACTCAATACAAATGAGCCACCAAGACCAACCAAAGCCGTAGCATAATTAGAGTTGTATTGACCAGCACATAACCAACTTGGTGAACCAACCGCAGTTCCACTCCAACCGTCAATTCCATAACCAATCCCAGCACGACCATATAATGAAAATACATCTGATAATGGCAAAGTGCCTTTAGCTGCTACATCAAAAATATTTGACGTAGCTGTTGAACCATATTGACTACTCGCCAAAACATTGTAACCACCTTCAAGTGCAAAACCACGATTGAAGTTATAACCAGCATTCACAGCACCAGCCCATGAACCAGTTGGCAAATTCTTCATTGTCGCCCAACCACTATTCACATTAATATACGCAGTTGAACCATCATAAGGTTGTGCAACCTCATCAGCAAAAGAAGTACCTGCGGCAACCGCTAAACTAAGCAGCAAAAGAATTTTTTTCATGATCTAAGGGTCCTTTATTACAACAAATAATAATTAAAATTTAACCACAACGTGTTAAATATAAGTTAACAGTACAAATTATACTTTATGTGACACCAAGAGAAACCTATTCATAACAATACCTCTACTCATCCACAACAACAAATTTTAACTAAAACTCAACTTAAAACATAATTAAGAACAAAAGGATATAACTAATCAGACCAACTATTATGCTAATCAAAAACACTCTAGGGGGTATAAAAATTTACACCCCATAAGAAGAAAAATGTGTGAATTAGCAACACAACAACCCTAAATACATTATCACCAAACACTGTATACAATAGAAGATCAGTGCACGCTAAAATAAACCCACTCAAGACCGAACTAAATTAAAAAAACACTTACTATTGATAAAAACACATTTTAAATTGTAATATACGTAACAATGTAAGATATAATACGTATGATAATTACCAACATCTATAATGTTTACCATAGGAAAATTTATGCAACGTACCGTGCAACATGCCATATCTTGTATCATGGCTTTAACCGCTCTTACAGCATGTAATAATGGATCTACTAATAATCCCAATAGCCATTCTTATATGATTAACGCAGCTGAATCTTCTTATATGCAAGGCTGTACCATTGCATCTTCTTCTACAAACGAAAGCGCAGTTCCATTATCAACCGCCTCACCATTAACATATAATTGCTCAGGAAACTCAATTGAGCTGCATTATTTTAATGCGCAAATTACACCTGGTGGAGTGATGGATCTTATAAACAATTACAATGCACTGCAGGTAAACAGCGAAGAAAATTGTTTATTTGAATCACAAACTAACCCAGTTTCATGTGCCTTTGCCGTTACAAATTATTCAAATACTCCACAAACTGCAACAATTTATATTGTTGGCGAATTAGGCACACAAGCATTATTTATTGCCCATTTGGCTCCATATTGAAATACCCCATAAAAAGATCTTTAGAACAACTGTAACACTAAAAATCAATCTTGGTACGTTATATATCATGCTTTAAAATTAGTAGTATATATTGACTATACGTTACCCTTTATGTCCTTTATGTAATTGTTCTTTCATAACAGTAAAGTTTAATTCATTAATTAATATATGCTCCCAAAAGTCATCCCATACTTCAACCACAGAAATTTACAATCGTGGATTACGGCAAGCTCATACAATCATATTTAAAATTACTGCTTTAGCATACTAGCAACGGTTTAATCATAGATTTTTTTTATAAAATACTCTTTAATATGATACAATTTTTGCTCTCATAAATTTTATAATTGGAAACTACTATGCCCAAACTTGGCTTTGGCAATCAATGCTTATTGGCCTTAATTCTTGGTTTAACTGCTGGACATTTTCTCCCACAACATGCCGTAGATTTTATTGTACCTTTTGGCGATGCTTTCCTTAAATTACTCAAACTGGTAATTATACCCCTAACCTTCTCAACTATTGTGTCGAGCTTTGCAAAACTGGATGACATTAATCTCGTCAAACGGCTGGGCAGCAAAACCCTACTCTGGTTTATGATCACCGCCATAATTGCTGCTTGTGTTGGTATCTGTATTGGCACGCTGTTTAACCCTGGTGCAGGACTATCTCTAACTCAAGCAGCCAGCGCTTATCAACCGCGTGAAATACCAAGTATTAGTGGCACATTCCTAGATATGGTGCCTGGCAATTTAATTGGACAAATTGCTGATGGCAAGGTAATTCCTGTCATCGTGTTTGCGATATTTTTTGGTTTAGGCTTAACTTCAATCGGTGAAAAAGGTAAAACTGTGCGAACCTTTTTTGATGAATTTTCACAAGTAATGTTTAAAATTACGCGTAAAATCATTCGCTTATCACCATATGGAATTTTTGCCTTATTGGTGCCAATCGGTAATCAATACGGTATCGCGACCCTATTGCCGCTGGGTAAATTCATTGTTGCTATTTATGTCGCCTGTGCCGTGCAACTGGTAGTCTATGGATTCTTACTGGCTTTTTTTGCTAAACGTAATCCCTTTAGTTTCTTTAAACAATTTTGGCCAGCCATGATCACAGGCTTTACCACTTCATCCAGCTTAGGAACTTTACCCGTCACGATGGAAACCTTAGTCGATCGTGTGAAAATCAGTGATCGCGTGGCTGGATTTGTCGCGCCACTCGGTGCAACCATGAAAATGGATGGCTGTGGCGCTATCTATCCTGCAATTGTATGTATTTTAACCGCACAGATTTTTGGCATTGATTTATCTATTCAGCAATATGTTCTCATTGCGATAACTGCAGCCAT
>JAIETT010000229.1 GCA_019744945.1 Burkholderiales bacterium | reverse complement strand
ATAATATAAAAAATGACGGTAGAAAAGGCCTCAGATTTTTCACGATCACTCTTAAAATCAACCATAAAACGCGATATTCCTTGATGCATTTCAAGACCGCAGAATAACGTAACAAAGGTTGCTGTAATAATTATAAAATCAAGAGCACCATATTCTTGCGGAGTTAGGTATCGTGTCAGTATTGGCAGTAATACAAATGCAATACCTCTATTAAATAAAGATGCTAACGTGTATATCATGCTATGTTTAATAAAATTTTTTAACATATCATTTCTTAGGTTTAATATTATTTAGATATGATTGATACAATATTTGTAATATTGAATTTGAACCAAATTTCTGCTCGTAATTTAATCGAATTTTATTACAATCATAACTATCAAAGTTAATCATTATTTTTAACATAGCTTTCGATAAAGAAATCACATCGTCTACATCAACCAATATACCATTTACTTCATCAACAATATCTTCTGGACCTCCACAGCGAGTTGCTATGATAGGCCTACCACTGGCTAAAGCCTCAAGATATACGACACCAAAAGTTTCATAGCGACTAGGAAGTACAAAGCAGTTACATGATTTATAATAATCTGATATTTCAACTTGAGACTTCGAACCCAAAAACTTGACATGATTAATTAGGTTTAACTCCTTACACAAGTTCGTTAAGTTGTTAAACTCACAGCCAAAACCAATAATTTCTAGCTCGACACATAAATTATGTTTATGGATAAGAATACTCATTGCTTGAATAAGCATATCAATACCCTTCATCTCAACTAAAAAAGAAACGCATAAGAATTTAAAGGGAGATTTTCTAATATTTGAGGTCAAAGAAAAACGATCATCATTAATGAAATTGGGTAATACTTTAACATCTTTCCCAATAAGAAGCTGTAGCGTTTGTGCTGCAGCACCACTTACTGCAAAAACAGAACTAGCATCCTGAAAAATATTTTTATAAAACTGCGGAAAATTATTATTTTCACCCTTAGAGATTGCACTTGAGTGCTCTTGAATAATATACGGAATCCCAAATTTTTTAGATAAATATTTTGCAATTGATCCTCTATTATAAATACTCTGAACATGTATTAGATCAACACTTCCATAGTTATTTATAATAGATAAAAATAACGTTTCATATTTTTTTTTAAGAAAAAAATTATTTACTCTCTCAAAAAATGAATATCTTCCTGGCAAAATCTGACAAGTATTCAAGGTATGCTCATGAAAATTATTGTTGCAACTAGTTTTAATCGTCGAATCGAAAGATAACTTAAATGGCTCATTTTGCACATACAAAACATGGATCATGCAGTTTCTATATTTTGCAGCAAACAAACTTGCTTGTTCTCTAAAGAAAATTCCGCTTAAAGAATTTGTCTTACTCGGGTACCAAGATGGAATAATAACAATATTCATTTTATCTCAATTTAATTTTATACAAACTTGATCACAGCATCCACGATTAAATCCTGAGTTTTCTCATCCAAATAAGGATGCATTGGCAAACTAATCACTCTTTGCGATAGATTCTCCGAGACAGATAAATCTTGACCATGATAATCCTCAACAAATATTGGTTGTTGATGAAGAGGAATAGGATAATGTACTGCGGTTGGAATTTTATTATCCGCTAAATGTTTAATCAATCCAGCACGATCTTGAACTAACAATGAATATTGTGCATATACGGAAGTATTACCTTGTGCTATGAACGGTGTTGTACAATTTGCACCTTCAAATAACTCATTATACCGTTGTGCAACTTGCGCACGCAAGATAACTTCTTGAGGAAATATCCGCATTTTTGCTAATAGCACTCCAGCTTGTAAAGTATCTAGACGACCATTTAAACCTAAAACCGCATGATGATAACGTTTATCTTGACCATGTACACGAATCCAACGAATTTTTTGTGCCAATTCATCATCATTCGTAAATATCGCTCCACCATCACCATAGCAACCAAGTGGTTTTGATGGAAAAAAGCTGGTTGTTGCAATCGTCGTTAAATTACCCGACTGACGACCGTTATATGTCGCACCAAAACTCTGTGCGCCATCTTCAATAACAGCTAAATTATGCTTAGCTGCAATTGCATTTATCGCATCAAAATCAGCACATTGACCATATAGGCTTACTGGAATAATTGCTTTAGTTTTATTATTAATTAGAGGTTCTATTTTATTAGGATCTAAATTATAGGTTTTTTCGTCAACATCCGCAAAAACTGGCTTAGCACCAAGTAGCTTTACCATTGATACAGTGGCAATAAATGTAAATGCTGGGACAATAACTTCATCTCCAGCTTTAATGTCTAATGCCATTAATGCAATCAGTAAAGCTTTAGTGCCATCACATACTCCAACGCAGTGTTTTGCACCAGTGTAATTCGCCAATACATTTTCTAATTCAGCAACTTTGCTGCCCATGATATATTGACCAGAATCAAGAACTTGATTAATTTCTGCCTGTACATCTGACTTAATTAATTCATATTGTTTTTTTAAATCTACAAATTGCATAATGTATCCCACTCCTTTAAGATTGAATTTTCATGATCTAGTTATTTATTTTACTTTCGACTTCAACTATAATTCTTTTACGATTACCTAGAATAAAATACACACTACTCGCTATCAACCCCAACATAAGACCACCAACTACAACCTTTAAACGTTTTGGTTTGGATTTATATAATGGAATCACCGCAGGATCAACTACTTGAATCCCAACAGGGGTTAATTCACTCACACTATCCAAGCGGTTGGCTTCATATTGACGAGCGATAATTTTATACACTTCTTGACGGAACATCACATCTCGCATTAACCCTGCGTATTGCTTGGCTAATTCTGGTGCCAAACCCGCAGGTACACCAATTGGATCTGGCGAAGCAGAATTATTTAATTTATCTAGCTGCCCTTTATAACTTGCAATCCGTGAATTTAACTCAATATAATCAGGATTATCAGGACTCGCATACAAACTCATCGCTTGCAATTGAGCTTGTGCAACTACTATTTGCGCTTGTAATTGCGTTGCCAAATTTGCAACTATACTGACTTGCTGTCCAGCAAGAATTCCATTCTTCAACGCAAACTGTTTAACCGCCTCTTCAGCAATATTCAAACTAGATTCAGCTTTATCCAATTGTTGATTGAAAAATTGAAATTTAGCATTACTTTTACCGTAAGAGATATTACTGACCATTTGCCCAAGTGCAATCACATAATAATTCGCCAGCGCTGCCGCTAACTTGGGATCTTTATCATCAACATCAATTTCAACAAAACCGCTTTTCATATCAGGGATAAATTTAACTTTCCCTGCTAAGCTCCGGCGTGCTAACTCAATATCTTTTTGTTTAAATAACTTAACTAAGTCAAATTTTTGAATCACTAAATCTTTCAAAGCTCCAGTATTTAAAATCGCAATTGTAACATCCGCATCAGTTTTTTGACTCAATAAACCACCGCCACCACCAAGGGCGGCTAAACCACCAATTAATTGTGCAGCTCCAGATCCAGCATCCGTCAGCTTCGGCGGATTAATAATCGTCGCGGCGGTAAAAATTGGCGTTGCGATCAGACAATAAACTATCGCAATTAACGTGGTTATACCTGTACTAATTGCTATCAGTTTTTTATTCTCTTTGAGAACTAAAACTACTTTACTTAAATCAATTTCTTTTTGCTGTGCTTGCATATTTGATATCATGTCTTTATTTTAAAAAACCAAGCTAGATTCTGCTAGACTTGGCTAAGTTTTAATTATTAGCGATTAAACAATACCACTGTTTGTGCCGTATTTGCTAAAATTTGCGTCCAATTCATTATGTTTTGTACCATCCCACCAATTTGAATTTGTTGCGGTACGATCACTACGTCCCCTGGGTTCAGGCTCCGACTCGTGAAACCACCAAACCACCCCGATTGCTGTTTACTATATAAGGTTCCATCAGCCCGCAACACATATTCACTTGAGGCATCCGCAAACTGATTTTCAGTTCCAGCCAGTCCAATATAATCCCCGACGCTATAATCCGCTTTATACATGAATGTTGCCGGATTATAAACTTGCCCAACCACATTCACCGTATCTGGACGCGGTGGAATATATACCGTATCACCATTTTCAAGTTTAAAATCGGGTAAATCTGTAACTCTAACTTTCCCCGAGCCCAAATTCAAGACTATTCGCCCACTTGGCTTAATTTGGCGCATTTTATCAATAAAACCAAGTTGTTGTTGAATAGATAAGCTTTGAACTTTAGCTTGATCACTCGAAGTCACATTAGAAGTAGCAGTACTAGCTTGTGCCATCAAGCTTTGTTGTGCCTGATCCAACATCTGCGCTAAGGATGCAGCTTGTTGTTTTTTCACCGAGTCTCGCGTTAATTCAGTACCAAACACATAAGCTTTCTCTGATACACCACCCGCCGACTCTATTAAATCACGTAAACTCTGACCGTTCTTAAGCTCGTACACACCTGGTGACAAAACTTCGCCATCAACAAAAACATACATTGAATCACCAGCGGTTGATGTCCGCACATCTTTTGCCGATAATACATTAATAATGTCCCCAGGCTCTAGGGCAAGATTATTTGCTGGATCTCCTGCAATAGCTTTTTTTAGACTAAACGGAATAATATGGCTCGCAAAGGTTTCTGGATCAACCCGTACAATTAATGCATAATTCCAATTAATATCTGAAACAGGTATTGCAACAGGTCCTGCCATAAATAAATTTTGCCCACCGCTAAAGATTTGATTCGCCGCATTGGATTGATTTTGATTGGACTGTAAACCTGTGGTCATATTTAAGCCACCAGCACTGGATTGATCCTTAGTCTTTTCAACTCCGAGCTGCGTCATTGCATTATCACGACCATAGGTGTTATAAGCAAAGCTATTATAGAAACTTGCAGTTAATAATGCCTCTTGATTTGGAATCACATCTTGGACATGCATACCAGATTTAAATCCCATCCTGGTTGGATAAGCAACATTACCAATTACAGCAATGCTATTTTCATAACGATTTTGAGTTTTAAAGAAATGAATAATCGCGCCATCACTTAATGGCATCAGCACAGCTTGCTCAGTAGCATAATTATTAACGCTGATTGCTTTATTATTGCCAATTGTCTCAATTACGACCTTATCGGTTTTAGCCTCACTGCTATAACCACCCGCAAAACTAACTAAATCCTTTAAGTTCTCACCAGCTTTAATTTCATAAATCCCAGCACGCTTTACTCCGTCAAAGATTGCAACTTCATTACCCAAAGGTTGAAATAAAATTACATCACCAGCAATCAACTGTACATCGTGACTATTATCACCACGCATCAATAAATCATACGCATCAAAATGATCAATCACCCGACCATTGCGTTTTAATTCAACATTTCGTAATGAGCCCACGTTTGAGGGTCCACCAACAGCAGCAATTGCATTCGACAATGTTGATAATGAACTTAACGAGTAGGTACCAGGACGGCTCGCCATTCCAGCCACACTTACACGAATAGTTTTAATTTTACTCACATTCGCCGATAAATCAAAATTACGATAAATTTTACCCAAGCGTTGCTTCATATAACCATCCAACTCACCAGCACGCACTCCAGTTACAGGAATTTCGCCCAATTTAGGCACAAAAATAGTCCCATCTGGGCGAACTTTACTACTAAGATTCGCATTAACCGCTCCCCATGATTGCATCCGTAACTCATCTCCTGGTCCAATAACGTAATTACTTGGTACAGGAATATTTTGCGCTGGTGAAAATGAGCTTGGGGTTTTAAACATGCCCGCACCAAATTTTTTAAGCCTTAAACCAGTGCGTATGAATACATTGGTAATAAAGGGATCATAACCTGCATTACTATTGGCACTATTAACGCCGCCACCGTTACTTCGGCTAAGAGCACGAGTTTCATCGTCTTTTTTATTCTCTTGATCACTAGAATCATCACCTTGACCATCACCATTATTATCACTTAAATTAACTGCATTACTAGCAGATTGTGCAGAGCCAGCCTGAGGCGCTCCACCAGCAACAATCGGTGGCACCATCACACCCACGGCTGCGGATCCAGCGCCACCAGCACTACTACCTGCACTGTTAAAACCGCCGAGTCCACTAAAACTATTATCCCCGCCA
>JAIETT010000037.1 GCA_019744945.1 Burkholderiales bacterium | reverse complement strand
TCAGCTTCAGCCAAAGCAATAAACTTCTCCGCATCAACTGCGCTCACAACGACCGCCATACGCTCTTGCGACTCGGAGATCGCCAACTCAGTACCTGTTAAACCATTATATTTAGTCGGAACTAAATCTAAATTAATCGCGACACCATCGGCTAATTCACCAATCGCAACTGATACGCCACCCGCACCAAAATCATTACATTTTTTAATTAAGTGCGTAACCGCTGGATTTCTAAACAAGCGTTGAATTTTACGTTCAACAACAGGGTTACCTTTTTGTACCTCAGCACTACATTGAGTTGCTGAATTGACATCATGCTCTTTGGATGAACCAGTTGCTCCACCACACCCATCACGCCCAGTTTTGCCTCCCAAGAGGATAATAACATCACCTGCGACAGGTTGCTCACGGCGAATATTAGCATACGGTGCTGCGGCAACTACCATGCCAACTTCCATCCGTTTTGCTTTATAACCAGGATGATAAATTTCACGGACATGTGTCGTGGCTAAGCCAATTTGATTACCATAGCTTGAAAAGCCATGTGCCGCTTTAGTTGTAATTACTTTTTGCGATAATTTCCCAACTAAAGTATCTTCAATTGCCTCCAATGGATTCGCCGCACCACTCACACGCATGGCTTGATAAACATATGAGCGCCCAGATAATGGATCACGAATTGCGCCACCGACACAAGTTGATGCGCCACCATATGGTTCAATTTCGGTTGGATGATTATGCGTTTCATTTTTGAATTGTAATGACCACTTTTGCGGAGCACTGTCGACTTCAATATCTATAACTAGTGAACAGGCATTAATTTCATCGGTAATTTCAACATCGGCTAATTTACCTTGTTTACGTAATTGTTTGGCACAAATCGTCGCCAAATCCATCAGCGTAATTGGTTTAAAATCTAATTTTTCATCATGAACAAATTCACGACTAGATAAATAATTAGCTAAGCTGTCATTAAATAAATCTTGATAAGCGCCTTGCTTAATATTGATATCGGTAAGATGAGTTTCAAAAGTGGTATGCCGGCAATGATCCGACCAATAAGTATCTAAAACCTTTATTTCAGTTTCAGTTGGATTACGCAGTTCAGTGTGTTTAAAATAATCTTGAATGCAGGCTAAATCGGCATCGCTCATGGCTAAACCATGTCCACGCCTAAAGTTGACTAATTCGGCTCGGCTAAATTGATTAAAATCATGATAAACAGGAACCGCCATAAAATTATTTTCCTGAACATCAGCTTGTAACACATCTAAATCTTTGTTTGTCATCTCGAGTGGATTAATATAGTAGTGTTTGATTTGCTCTAACTGTGCAGAACTTATTTCTTGATCAAAAATTAATAATTTTCCCGTGGTAACTACTAAATCATTGGCATTAATCTCTAATAGATTAAGCGCCTGTAACGCGGAATCCGCACGTTGATCATATTGCCCCGGCAAAGGCTCAACGGCAAACCATGTTCCAGCAACTAACTCAACTTCATCGCTTAAAATATCCACGGTTGGTTCGGCAAAAACCACGTATTTAGCTCGCTCTAATTCTGCGTTGCTGACATTGAATACATCATATAAATTTATAACCCGCAAGGTTTTTAAATTTAAGTGCAAATTCTGATTAAAACTCAGCAGTAACTGCTGTGCCTCGACGTTATAGTTTAATTGTTTCTCTACAAAAATTCGGAAATTTGCCATATACCACCATATGCTAAGTTAATTAATAATTGTGCGCTGCATTAATAACCCCAGATTATACACAAAAACCACTTATTCAATTTATTTTTTAACCACCCTAAATCCCCCCTAAAGAAGAATCCCACAAATAAATTGCGGGATCGCTAAATTAGAGCGTAATAGTTTGATTAATATAGCCAATTGCAAAGCTATTTTTATCGGTATGAATTGCCGAAACGCTAGAAGCATGCGTAGTATAACACGGCTTAAGTCCAGTTTGCCGCGTAACATACTTAGCAAATATCTCACCATGCTCGTAGCTATCCGTATGTACCACCGCAATTGATTTAACTTTATTTTGCTCTTGCTGTTTCTTCAATAGCTCGGTTAATTTTTTCCAACCACCTTTACGTGTAAATGCAGCACCAATCACCTTAGGTTTATTAGTCTGTGCATCCATATGCAGCAAAGGCTTAAGGCGAAGTAGTCGAGCAATAAAACCCATCGATTTAGAAATTCGCCCTGAACGAATTAGTCCCTCTAAAGAATTAAGCATAATTAGCACATTAGTTTCTTTACGTGCTGACTCTAATTTGACTACAATTTCTTCATGACTAATTCCAGCTTCAGCTAATTGATTGGCATACGCAACCAATAAACCTAGCGGTGCAGAATTCATTTGTGAATCTACCACACTAATTAGTTTATCTCTATATTTGCGCGATTGATTCACAATCACATCATAGGTTGAACTTAAGGCTTTACCCACTGGAATAACAATGATTGAATCATAATGTTGTTGTAGGAACTGAAAACTTCGCGCCACCAGTGCAGCCGATGGAGCTGCGGTTCCAATTCGATTGTCAGGGTTACTCAAATAAGCAAAAGTTTGCGCTAAACTAATGGAAAATTTATCCAAAAAAGAATTGCCATTAACTTTAACCTGAAGTGGAATACGATAAATATTATGAGCTTGAATTAACTCCAATGGAATATCCGCCATCGTATCCGCTACAATTGCAACTCGAGACTTGCGGGGTAAATTAGCGATATTATACTGCATCAACATATCATCAATTTTTTGATATAAAATATCACCAATTTGTGCTAACAACTGAGTAACCGCTTCAGGTTGATTGGTGTGGATATGTAATTTTAACAGCTGCGCACCACGCCCAATCACGATACTATCGCCCATTTGTTCTAGTTTGGTTTTGTGGACATCTAAGGCATTTTCATCCAACGAACGAATTACAGTTTCAAAACAATAACGAAACGTCGGTAGCTCATTCACATCTTCAAACTCATGGCTCAATTGCGTCAGATTATCCACCACACTTTGTTCGGCTAAAATTAAAGCCCGCTGATCTTGACCAACGCTGAGAAATTTTAACATCCCCTCAATGAAATTAACAAACCCCTGTGCGCCAGCATCAACAACATGATTCAATCGCAAGACTTCCAGCTGATTCATGGTGTCATTTAGTGCAGTCTGAGCTTTTGCAACACTAGATTTAAATCCCTCAACTAAGTTCAGGCTGGTGTTTTTAAGACTCTCACGATAACCTTCAACCCATTTTTCCATAACCGTTAAAATAGTACCTGGTTTAGGATTACTCACGGAGTTATACGCACAAGTGTAACCCTGCGCAATCATTTCGACAAAGTCATGTAATTTCACTTTAGTTTTTTCTGCCACATGGTGTTGAGTCAGACCATAAAAGAATTGCGAAAAAATCAACCCTGAATTGCCACAGCTGCCAACTAAACCATGCTGTGAGAGTTGATGTAATAATTCTTGGGTATCTTTAGTTATTGAGAGATTGTCCACAATATAACGCATCATCGTGGCAAGATTTGTTCCCGTATCGCGATCGGCTACAGGGAAAACATTTAGTTGATTTAACTCATTTTCATTATGAATTACTTGTTTTGCACCAGATAATATCATTCCATAAAATAACTCAGTCGATAGCACATCACCCATTGACACCCCCAATTATTTGATTTAAATATAGTTAACCACCACAACCAATCGTCAACCTAACTAAAATATTAGTTTGCTTCAGTTTAGGCTAAATAAATTACCAAATCAAATTATACCATAGACTTTTATTTACACTCATTATTTTAAAGAAGACCTTGATTTAACAATTCAAACCCACCACGATCAGTTCTTCTAACCATGCCAATTTTTTCCAGATGGTTCATAATTCGCGCGGCTTTATTATAACCAATTCCAAATTGAGTTTGCAAAGAACTAATCGAACAGCGCTTAGAATCAATGATGAATTTCACGGCTTGATCAAACACACCATCTTTTTCAATGCTATTACTATCCGCATTACTATCATCTTCAAAACCAGGAATAGCGATATCACTTGCGCCAGTTAAAATCTCCTCATTATAATCAGGAGCACCCTGAGATTTTAGATAATCAACCACTTTATTAAGTTCATCATCATTAACAAAAGCCCCGTGAATTCGGCGGGGAAAACCCGAACCTGGATTAAGCGACAACATATCTCCTTGTCCAAGCAACGTTTCCGCCCCCATTTGATCTAAAATAGTTCGCGAATCAATTTTACTGGAAACTTGAAATGAAATCCGCGCAGGAATATTGGCTTTAATTAACCCCGTAATTACATCTACCGATGGACGTTGAGTGGCTACAATCAAATGAATCCCTACGGCACGTGCTTTTTGGGCAATCCGCGCAATATATTGCTCAATTTTCTTACCTGCGACCATCATTAAATCTGCTAACTCATCAATAATAATCACAATGTATGGCCATTTGTCTAATTGTTCTGGCTCACTAGGATCAATGCTATACGGATTTAATAATGGTTTACCAGCAGCAATTGCAGCTTCGGCTTTTTGATTAAAGCCAATAATATTTTTGGTACCCATTTTAGCCATAATTTTATAGCGCTTTTCCATTTCACCAACCGCCCATTTTAAGGCATTTGCCGCCTGTGACATATCGGTTACCACTGGAGCTAATAAATGCGGAATTCCTTCATAAAAGGATAACTCAACCATTTTTGGATCAATCATAATGAATTTAACTTGATCGGCGCGCGCATTAAACAAAATCGATAAAATCATCGCATTCACCGCTACCGATTTACCCGAACCAGTCGTTCCAGCCACCAGCAGATGTGGCATTTTAGCTAAATCGGTAACAATAACTTGACCTGCAATATCTTTACCTAGCGCTAAGGTTAAGAGACTATTATTATTATGATAAACTTCAGAATCAAAAATTTCTTTCAAATAGATTACTTGACGTTTAGCATTCGGAACCTCAATTCCCATTGAGTTTTTACCTGGAATATTTTCCAGAATGCGAATATTATTCAATGCCAAAGAACGCGCAATTTCTTTGCTATAGCTCGCAATTTTGTCACCACGCACACCTTTTGGCGGAACTAATTCATAGCGTGTAATTACAGGTCCGCTCTCAACATTGCTAATCGTAACCTCAATCCCAAACTCGGCTAAGGTATTTTGAATTTGATTCGAAACATATTCAATAATTTCTGGCGTAACCCCTGCGGCTTGAACTTTAGGTAAATTTAATAACTCGGTACTCGGCAATCCAGTTAAGCCATTAATTACAGGATTAATTTTGGAATTAAGCATCGTAGATAATCGTGCAGAAGCACTTGATACGATAATGGAAACTGTGTCTTTGATTGGTTCAGGTTCTCGATCAAGAGCTTCTATTGCGCTAGCGTCAAACGAGGAACTAGCCAGAGAGTGATTATGTAAGCCCTGCTCGCTGAAGGTAGTTAACGGTTGTGAATTTTGATTGTCTAGCGCTAAATCTGTTTCTTCTGCAGCATTTTCTTCGCCATCATTCAGCAGCGGTAAATCTAAATCAAAATCTGGACCATCTACATTCGGTAAATCATCAACTACTTTTTTATGCCCAAATAATCTTTGCGCAAATGAAAGCTCAGTTTTCGCATGGTTGTCTTGTGGCAGTTCAAGTTCAGCTGCATTTTCATCATTCAACTCAATTTCTTCTAATTCACTTAAAGCCGATTCATTTTGAATCAAACTGCTCTCAGTAAACTTTTCCTCAGCCAAGCTATTGGACTCTTGATGATGAATTGGATTTATACTCACGGCTTTGCTGGCTACAACGGGTTTAGATTCAAGCTCATCATCTTTACGACTGACTAACGCAGTTAGACCAAAATAAATAAACTCTAAAACGGCACCAATTTTTTCAGCAATTAACAACCATGAAATTTTAAATGAAAAGGATAAACAGATAATCGCTAAAACCAAGCTCAGGATGGTAACACCAACTTCGCCAATAAAGTGATAGCTATTATTAAAAATAAATGAACCAAAGCTCCCACCAAAGCCATCTGGTAATGTCGATGGTTGTTGATAAAATATAATATATTCAAAACTCGCCGAGCTGGCAATTAATAAAATATAACTAACTATCCGGTAAATATGCGACCAATTGCCAGTTGGAATTTTATGCCGATTTATCTTAAAAAA
>JAIETT010000213.1 GCA_019744945.1 Burkholderiales bacterium | reverse complement strand
AAAATTACAAAAAACTTGAAAAAGGTAAATGGGTTAAATTATCTGGAATTGATGATAAAGCCGCCGCAATTAAAGAAGTTGAAGAATCAATTGAACGTTATAAATAATAACTATCAATTCAATTAGCAAAAGGTGTCATTACGACACCTTTTTTCATGCACTATATATTTCCAGCATTGCGGGCTTTAATAGGTTTTAGCTAGCTCAATTGCAGCTTTTACATCAAGTTTACCAACCGAGGCAGGTAAACAGGCAACTTTATTACAATTATCCCGATTTTCACCGCTAAAAGGTTGCGCTGAGGCTGTCAAAATATCTTTAATTTGTGCAAGGTTTAAATTCGGATTAACCGATAATATATCCGCCACCGCCGCAGCAACTAAAGGTGCAGCAAAGGAGGTTCCACTTCTGCTTTTATAATTAAAACAGGCTATACCATCGGTACAAGCACTATATGGTGATGTCTTATAGTTTGCCATATACATCATTTTAAGGCTATCACTAGTATCTGTACCACCAGGCGCTGCGATAACCACTTGATCGCTTATATTACTATAGGTCGCAACCCTACTCTCAGGTGTTAGCGCCGCAACTGGCAATACTCCGCGACAATTAACTGGCTCAGCAAGCGCAATAGTTGAATTGTTACCTGAGGCCGCGGCAATTACTACATTATTTTCCACCAATTGATCAATTGTCTCCTGCATTAAGTCATCACAAGCTAATCCAATCATACCCGTGGTTAAACTCAAGCTAATTACTTTGGCGGGATGAATATTCTCAATAGTTGGATGCAAATTTGCCGCCCATAAAAAAGCATTAATTAAATCTGAAGCATACAAACCAGCGCCCATCACGCGAATTGGGATTAGATTGGCTTTCGGTGCACCACCAGCAACACCGCCACCACCTTGACCAACTATCTCACTAATAATCGCGGTTCCGTGATATGGATTAGCACGAAGATTACCATTATCTTGTGCATTAGAAAATGGCACTTGATATTGTTGCTCCAAGGGAGTAGTCGCAGGACATGATCCATCAACCGTACAACTTGAGATGAAATTATACCCAAAATACTCGCTATTAACATATTTCACTAAACGACTAACAAAGTCAGGATGTGGAACATAACCCGTATCAATTACTGCAACATTAATACTTTGTCCTTGGGCACTTTCATCAACAAAAGATTTAGTAATACCATCATAGAAGTTTGCACCATAGAACATGCTACCTGGTGCAGGACAAGGAACCCAAAAACTGGGCACACAATTATTCGCAATTGAGTCATCCTGATTAAATGCGTACCATTGTTGATAAACAGGCGTAATTGCATTTGCACTACCCTGCGTATCAGCTTTTGCAGTTTGAACAAAATCTAATTGTGAAATTTTAACTAGCGCCGTAGCCATTTGCGTCGCATCCAGCTCATGATCAAATGCAATCACCCGCCCACCCAAGGCAAGTGGTGCAAAATCAATGACATTATCCCGTACCGACGCTTGAATTTGTTTTAACTCCTGTGGTGATAACGGCTGCATTAATTGAGCCTCAATCTCTTTTCTTGTCGCAGCATAATCTGGCGTATTTCTAGCCAAGGCGAGTTGATCTAATTGGGCTGGCGTTAACTTTTTAGTAAACATTATCATATCAGTCATAGATTGATTACTCACAGGTGTCACCGCACTCGTAGCTGTAGAACCATTATTACAGCTCGATAAAACCAGCGCACTAACAATCAATATTAATAAACTTATATTGTATTTCATCGTCCATATCCTAAAATTAATGTACTCTTTATTGGGCAACACAATATAAGTGTAAATTATTATTACAAGCAGCAAAAGAACCAGAGAACCACAATAAATTAGTTTTCTCGGTAAAGCCATATTCACCAAAAATGTTACTGCTGTTATCCATCCAATTATTACAATTATATGCGCCATCGGCACCAGTCCACGCATCTACATCAGCAATGGCGCCAATTGGATTAATTAAATTATTAACACTATCCAAATTACCACCTGTTGCTGTCGCAATTAATTGTTGATTTAGATTATAATAATTAACCCCAAAGACAGTTGCCATATTGCCATTCAATAAGGCCTTATAGCGCAGATTAGCAGGAAGCGCGGGTTTATTCGCTGCGCTATTGCATTTTTCATCAGCACCCGCAAAACCACCTAGCTTGCCATCGTAAGAATTAGAGCTGATAAAGATTTGATGATTATAAGCGCTCGGCTGTAGATTATAGGTATAAGCTTGGGATAAACTACATGACGAACTCTCCGCGCAGCCGCTTGGTGGATTAGTCGTGTAATTAAGCGGCGCTTCATAACCTCGTTGCGGATTAGTCAAACATTGACTAAACGATGGATTGCTTGTGCTGCTATTTTGATAATAATAGAAGAATCTAAATGACTTTACCTTACCAGCCAAAGCCGCATTCGCCAGACCATCACAGCCTGAGAAATATGGCATTCCAAAATTCTGACACAATAACAGATTTGATGCGCTGGTAGTCGCGTAACTGCCTTTTTGGAGATTCGCTAAGCCATTTGCGGTTATGACCTCAACCCCACTGGCGCATGATTCATCGGCATAAAAAACGGCACGCATTGAAGTTAGCGTAGTTGGTGCAGAAATTAACAACTGCTGCTGATTAGCTGTAGGCAGAACGGTAGCTGACTCATAATCCAGACGATTAACATAGGATGCCAAAACACCTGATGGTTTATACACGTAGCTGGTCGTGCTACCACTATTACAGGCGGTTAAATTTAAGGCTAACAGCGCAAAAACACCAACTAAGCTGACACGAAATGGTAATGATTTATATCTCATAGTTTAGTTCCTTTAGATTATTGGGCAACACAGTAAAGTTTAGCGCGTGAACTACAAAACTGTAAAAACCCACCATAATAACTGCCCGTCGATTCATTCGCAATACCATACGAACCTGCAATACTGGAGTCATCAACCCAGTTGCTACAATCTTTATTGGTATCCGCACCAGTCCAGACCCGTGCATTGGTATCGAAAATAGCGGCACTTAGTCCAGAGCCCCCCACCAAATTAGGACCAGTTGCCTGCGCAACAAAGCTGTCATTAAGCGCGCTATAATAATTGATATTTAAAACCGTCGCCGCATTGCCATTTAACAACGCGCGGTACTGAATGTTTGCGGGTAAAGTGGGCTTATTTTGATCAGTATTACATTTTTCATTCGCGCCGTTAAATCCACCAAGATTCCCCGTAAAATCAACTGCAGACACAAAAATGCGGTGCTGATAAGCGCTGGCGGGTAGATTATAAACATAACTTTGCGAATAACCACAGGTAGAACTATTTTGTTGACAAGCACTATTTGCGCTATAGTTATAGATGTTTTCAGCGCCAATCGCTGGATTAGTCAAACACTGACTAAATGAAGCATTACCCGCCGAGCCATTGCTATAATAAAAAATATAACGCAAGGATTTCATCTTATTATCTTGTTGTGCTTGAAATAAACCACTACAGCCAGCATAACCAGGAATCGCAAAGTTACTACATAAAGCATAATTGGCACTGGCATTGGTGGCATAACTACCAGCTTGGAGCGTAATACCAGTGGTACTATTGCTACTAACCTCTTGAATTACTGATGAACAATTATCCTGTTCATAAAATATAACTTGAATTGCGGCTAAATTAGTTGACTCACTAAGCTTGAAGGCAAATTGATTAGCTGATGCAGAAGCTTGACTCGGCGTATAGCTAAACAATCCTGTGTAGGTTTGCAAGTTACTTATATTCACCGCCGGCGGGGCTGGCGGTACCACAATCGTAGTATTACTTCCGCTATTACAACTTACTAAAACTAGGGTTAAACCGCTGAGAACCAGCAATTGCTTGCGTTTATTTAGGAACATCATTATCCTCGCTCACTCAAAATTATACCAATAAACCATATGATCAAAAAAATATGGCAAGTCACACTCACCATTATTATTTATCATCTACGCACTAACCATAAACGTCTATTGCCGAGCAACGATACTAGCCAACTCCATGGCTTTAGCTGCATTCATGGTACCGACATCTGATGCTAGACAAGATCCAGTAACGGCGCTACATTTTATTTTACCCGCAAGCATGATATCCGCAGAATCATGGATAATTTGTTTGATTTGCACAGGGGTTAAATTTGGATAAACTGATAAAATATCAGCCGCTAACGCAGAAATAAACGGTGCGGCTCCAGAGGTTCCACTAAATACCGCTTTGGTGTAACATTGATTGCCACTACAGCCCTGCCCATACTCAGCGGTAGGACTATAATAATTTGTCGAGTATGACGTCGATGGCGCTAATACCGCAACCGAGCTTCCTGCATTACTAAACGTGACAAATAAATTTTTTGATTGATCGGCGGCGGCAACACTAATTACGCCGTTACAAGCGGCAGGATAAAAATTATCCGCATTGCCTTTATCGTTACCCGCTGCAGCCACCACTACAACACCCTGAGCATTAACCAAATCAATGATTTGTTGCATAGCAACACTGCAGACACCCGCACCACCTAGACTTAAACTAATCACTTTAGCTGGATTAGGATTAGCAATCGTTGGATGTAAGTCTGCTGACCACAAGATTCCATCAATCACATCTGACCAAGCACTCCCAGAACTATTTTTACCCAAAACCCGCACAGGAACTATTTTTGCACCAGGCGCGGCACCAATAATACCCGTCGCCTCAATTGCCTGACCAGCGATTAACCCAATTGCCTGCGTCCCGTGCCATGCGCCATGTAACTGAGATGGATTGATTTTACCAGTTTCCAAGGCATCAATATGCGGTACTAGATAGCGCTGTTCAACAGGTGTCTCGATTGGACACAACCCAGCACGGTAGCAATCAGTTACAAACTGATAACCATAATGCCCCAAATTATCTGAGGGTTGTAATGCACTAATGAAATCTGGATGCGGAACGTAACCAGTATCAACGACCGCAACAGTAACACCAGTTCCATTACCCGCAATATACTGCTTAGTTAGATTGTCATAAAATCCGCCACCGCCACCAAGTTGTTTGATGTAAGAAAAGGTGTTCCAATCAAAAATATCGGCTTCAAATTGAGCATATAACCCCCATTGATCAAGACTAGGTTCACCACGCGAAATCTCTTGCGGCGAAACACCATTATCATTTTCAACGTCATCAACAAAAGAAACTTCTTTTTTGATACTCTCAATTGCATTTTGTAATTGTTCTGGGCTTAAGTGATGATCAAAAGCCAGTACCCGCCCGCCTAGAGCAACTGGCGCAAAATCAATAATATTATCTCGAACTGCGGCACGAATCTGGCGCATTTGGTCAACCGAAAGTGCTGCCATTAATTCTTGCTGTAACTGCTTGTTAAGCTGCTTTTTTTGTGCTGCGGTAGTAGCGCTCTGTAATTGGCTTAACTGATTTGAATTAGGCTTAACTAAAATCATAAGCTTGCTAATATCAGTATCGGTTTCGGTGGTAGCAGGAGCTGGAGTCACAGGACTTTGCGAACCACCACTATTACAGGCAACCATAGATAAGGTTGCACTAATTAATAATACGATTTTAGTTAATCGTTTTGCCATCTTACTCTCCAGAATAGACTTTCTTAATTTATTGAAATAATTTGAATTTTATACAGCATGAATTATACTTGAAAAACTGATTGCGTTTCTGCAGGCATGAGTTGCGTTTTTGCAACTTGAATGAAACCACCAAAATTAATTCAAATCATGTGGTTAAATGAGTTATACTGACATGAACAACACGCTTAAACCACGGCCCACAATACGCCAAAAGCTAAGCTTAGACTTGATCTAAACTTAGCTTTCAGAATTCGCATTTACTTGGAGAATTTAAGTAAATGCTTCATACTTGATATGTGAACCTGTCACTAAAAATTACTTACAATATTCATAAATTTGATCATTACACTGTAAACTGTTATAACTTTGACCATACAACTCATACGGAACTGCCGTCATAGTCATGCCAAATTTAGCCAGAAAGAATTGATAATAGGCTTTACGACCCGTGCCATCTTCGTTAATGTAATTATTACAGCCACCATTTACCATCATCGTCGAAATTGCAATATCATGACACGCAGCCTTTGGTGAATTAGAAATAATACTATGCAAGGTCGGTAGTCCATAACCATTCACACGATACATCCAATACCACAATCCGCCCTCCCACGCCAGGGTGCCATCTTGTAAATAACGTTGAACAAAACTTTGTAAATTAGCACTGCTGACCACTGGAGTATTTG
>JAIETT010000151.1 GCA_019744945.1 Burkholderiales bacterium | reverse complement strand
CAACAAACCATTAAAATTGTGCAATTTGCCAGTGGAAATATGTTACAGATTGGTGGTGAGGGTTATAACGCTGATGGTCTCATTCAAACCATGGATAACGCGCCATTAAGCGCAAATCAACAAGCCTTGTTAACTCAAGTCGCCTTAGCTGGTGCAATCGCAAATGAGGGTTCCTTATTTCATAGCCCAACTGGCTGGCAGCATAATGGCGACGAGGTGGACGTTGCGTTTTTAGCATTAGCTTATAAAGCTGGAATTTCTACTGATTTTAAAAGCCAAATTAGCGAATTAGAGCTCACGCCTTATCAATCGGAACATAAATATTCTGGCGCACGCTGTAAATTTCAACAGCAACAACTCTCTGTTGTCAAGGGTGCAGTTGAAACAATTTTAGCACAAGCTAAATATCAATTAACTGACGATGGCAACCTTACTGAATTAGATACTGCAACAATTGAACGCAATGCACTGAATTTAACCGCACAAGGCTACCGAGTCATGGCAATTGCACACCAAACCGCCGCCCAGGCAAATTTAGTCTTATTAGCCTTAGTTGGTATGCAAGATCCACTCCGCGCTGAATCAATTAGTGCAGTTGCAGCCTGTCAAAAAGCTGGAATAACCGTCTGCATGGTTACAGGCGATCATCCCTCTACCGCATTGGCAATCGCACGAGAATTAGGTATTGCAACGAGTGAGTCAGAGGTAATTGGTGGGAGTGAATTGGAAACGTTACAAGCGGAGCAACCTCAAGACTGGCAGAACCTCATTCGACACAAACGCGTTTTTGCACGAGTTAACCCGCTTCAAAAAATGCAGATTGTTACGGCATTGCATAAATTAGGACATTATATTGCCGTGACTGGTGATGGTGTCAATGATGTACCCGCACTACAAAAAGCGAATATTGGTATCGCAATGGGCAGTGGATGCGATCTAACTAAAGATAGCGCAGATATAATTTTACTCAATGATGATTTTAGTTCAATTGTTGCAGGAGTTGAAGAGGGGCGCTATGCTTATGATAATATTCGCAAAGTAACCTATATGTCCGTATCTTCAGCAATTGGCGAAATATTCTTATTATTGGTGGCAGTTACAATCGGAATGCCCTTACCATTAATCGCCATTCAAATTTTATGGGTAAATTTAATTTGCAATGGAATGCAGGATGTTGCATTAGCCTTTGAAGCCGGCGATATCGAAAGCATGCGTCAAGTTCCACGTGCGAAAAATGAAAGAATTTTTAATCGATTAATGATTGAAGAATCCGTAATTGCAGGGCTGGCACTGGGTGGAATATGTCTTGGTTTTTGGCTAGCTGCATTAAAATTAGGCATAAGTGAATATCATGCCCGCTCACTCTTATTCATCTTATTAATCTTTTTAGAAAATATTCATGCTTTTAACTGTCGTTCAGAACAGCGTTCCGTGTTTCAAACGCCACTGCGCAATAATTATTTTGTGGTAATCGCCGTACTAGGAGCCCAATTGATCCAAGTTATCATAGCGCAGATTCCATTTATGCAGCGCGTTTTACATATCGACATCATTAGTTGGCGCGAGTGGTTGATGTTGTTTGCTTTATCATTATTATTACTTTTAATTATGGAGCTCTATAAATTTTTCAAATCTCGCCCTTTAAAAATCACTCCAACACATGCAAAATAAGCTTGTTGAGACTAAATTATGCTAATATTATCTGCTAATCATCACTCAAGGAATTATTCATGTTAGTTAAGAAAAATCTTAGTCTTTACCAAGTCATTAACTACACATGGAAAGTTGATATTTCAATGGTCTTGTTTTGCAGCATAATTTATTTAGTTGATCAATATGTTATGACTAAATTCGTGCTTCCCATCGCTTACCCATCACTAATGGGTACCGCCATCGCCTTTTTTATCGGGTTTAATAACAACCAAGCCTATGGTCGCTGGTGGGAGGCACGAATTATTTGGGGAGGTCTAGTTAATGACTCACGCTCTTGGGCGCGAAATTTAGTTGCCTATAACAAGGATCAAACTCTAGCGAAAAAAATGATACGCCGGCATATTGCTTTTGTCTATGCCTTAAGTAGTTCCTTACGTAAGGATGATGCCAACACTAGCTATGCCGCATATTTAACTCAGGATGACCTTAATTTATTGAATCCAAATTATCACCGTGCCAACGAAATTTTACAGCTTCAAGCACATGACTTAAATAAATTACGCCAAACTTGCGCAATTGACGACTTCGTTTTTGCAAGCTTAAATAATCTCCTGCAGAACTTCTGCGATGGCCTGGGTAAATCAGAACGCATCAATAACACTATTTACCCAATTACCTATGTTTATTTTACACAATTGTTTATCTGGCTTTTTATTGCTCTAATCACAATGTCAACCTCAAGTTTAATTGGTATTTCCTCAATTATTTTGGGCTGGTTAATGGGGTTTGTGTTTAATGCAATCCATTTTAATGGTATGAGCCTAATGAATCCGTTTAGTCATAATCCCGCAGGAATTCCAATTAACAGCATTACCAGAACTATTGAAATTAACTTGCTCCAAACGCTTAAATCTTCAACTATCCCAGAGCCACTGGGCATAATTAATAATGAATACATTATGTGATTAGCTAATGCACAGTGGCAAAATATTTCAAGAGAATTCAGCCTAAAAAATCTGCAAAGTATGCGTGACATTCGTAATTTTGAAATAAATGAATTAAATAAATTTTACCTTAAAATCACACAATTTAGCCTAATTTTAAATCATTTGACAACTTTATACAATCCATTAATGATAAAGTTAATGCACTATTGCAACAGTAGTATATAATATCGTGCTTTTACAGCGCTAAGAAGCTTAGGTTGTAAAAATATCGCGTACTCGAATGCAATAAAATTAGCAATACTTTTAGCATATGTTACAATAATGCAATAGTTTATCAATCTAATAAGGTATTATTAACCATGAGCTTTAACGTCTCAATTCAACCCAATGACATAAATTTCACCACCACCGCTGATGCCACCCTCCTTGATTCAGCATTAGCAGCCAAAATAAATCTACCCCATGGTTGTAAAAATGGTGGCTGTGGCGCATGTAAATGCAAATTAACCAGCGGTAGTGTCACTCACCAAGAATATGCTCCATCGGCATTAAGTCCACAAGAACTGGCTGATAATACAATTTTACTCTGCAAAGCTTCGGCAACTAGTGATCTGGTGCTAGATATCCCTGGCTTTGTGAACGGATTTCCGATTAAAACCTTGCCCTCAAAAATTGAATCAATTGAAAAAATTGGTAGTGTTGCAATTTTAAAACTAAAACTCCCAGCCAATCAAAGTTTTGAATTTTTTGCGGGTCAATACATTGATTTAAGCCATGCAGGCAAAAACCGCAGTTACTCATTAGCCAATAGCCCAACTACCACTGGCATGGTCGAATTACATATTCGTTATCGTCAAGGAGGGGTCTTTTCAGAAGCACTCTGGAATGAATTTAAAGCAGGACAAATTCTACGCTTTAAAGGACCACTGGGTAGCTTTACGTTACAAGACAGCACGGCGCCAATTTTGATGGTTTGCACTGGCACAGGTTTTGCACCACTTAAATCAATCCTAGAATATATGCTAGCAAGCAATTCCAAGCGTAAAGTCCATTTAATTTGGGGAAATTTCCAACCCGAGGATTTTTACCTAACCGAGCTACTGCCTATGTGGCAACAACACTTGGATTTAAGTGTAACCTTATGTAGCAATGAAAATACACCAGCTGATTACTATCATGGTTTAGTGACCGAATATATCGCACAAAACTATCCCGACCTCAGTCAACATCAAGTTTATGCTTGTGGCAATCCAGGAATGATCGAAAGCCTGTATAATAGCGCTATTAGTGAATTAAACTTAGTTAAGACTAACTTCTTTTCGGATGTATTCACTCCATCAGCATAGGAGTTCTAAATGTTAAAAAAATCTCTCATTGCCGCAATTAGCCTTGCGGCTTTATTCGCCTGTGGTTATTCAGGTCCATTATATTTACCTAAAAATGCCGCCAACCAAACTGGCGCAACCACTAAAAATCAATTTGCTCCTAACAGCTTAGCGCAAACAGAAAGTGCGAATGAAAGCACAACCAGCAAAATGCCACCAAAATCACTCTTACCCGCAACAATCATAGTTGAATCAGCTAATTTAGAATCAGCCAACGCGATTGAGTCCAACCCTAAAACCTCAGCTACTACAAAGAACTAAAATTACCATGGCAATCAAACCAACCATTTTTAAAGTAAATATGCAAATCGCCGATATGGATCGCCATTATTACAACGATCATTTATTAACCGTCGCCCAGCATCCCTCTGAAACCGACGAACGCCTAATGGTGCGCATTTTAGCCTTTGCACTCAATGCCACTGAAAATCTGAGTTTTGCCGAGGGAATTACCGATCAGAATCAAGCCGATTTATGGGACAAAGACCATAATGATCAAATAGCACTCTGGATTAGCGTTGGTTTACCCGATGAGAAATTGATTCGTAAAGCGGTAAGCCGTGCGGAACAAGTGATTGTGTATAGTTATGGCGGACGCCAAGCCGATGTTTGGTGGAGTAAACTAAAATTGGGCAATTACAAAAACTTACGCGTAATTAATTTAGCAAGTGAAGCCACTCAAGCGTTAGCCGCGATGGCAGCGCGCGGAATGAAAATGAATTTTACGATCCAAGAGGGTGAAATAATGATTGCCAATGATGCAACGAGCTTAAACCTCACCCCACAAATTCTTCAATAACCTTAGCTCACAAGCTATAATAATGGCATGCAAATTCTTGAACCCATTCATAATGCTGAAAAACATTTAGCTAAACTCGCCAAACTCAATATTCACAACTATTGGGATTTGGCACTACACATCCCGCTGCGCTATGAAGACCTCACCAAAATTTACCCGATTGCCGAAACCCAAGTCGGTCAACAAGTGATGATTCAAGGTAAAATAATTGGTCATGAGATTGTCAATAAGCGTACCAAACAATTAATTGTACGGGTCGATGATGGCAGTTCAATTATCTCGTTGTTATTTTTTCACTTTTATCCAAGTTATACTACGCAATACGCGATTGGTAAGCAAATTCGAGCACACGGCGAAATCAAAGCCGATTTCTATGGTAATAAGACAATTTTTCACCCCAAAATCCAAACGGTACATGAAGAAAGCAAGCTAAGTAACACCTTTAGCCCAATTTATCCAACCACCAATGGTTTTGCCAATGCGATAATTGCTCAATTAGTCGAAGATTTATTTAATGCTAATTTAATTCCCGAGACCTTACCTAAATCAATTTTGGAACACTATCAATTACCCGCACTTGAGCAAGCCTTATTAACCTTGCATAAATTAACGCCCGAACAATTCAAGAATAATTATCAACAGCAGGCATTACGGCGCTTGAAATTCGATGAATTAATTGCGCAGCAATTGTTAATGCAAAAGATTTATGCGCATAAACATCATAATCGCGCACCACAACTCAAAACCACTAATCAATATTTAGTGCCACTATTAGCCAAATTACCGTTTGACTTAACTCAGGCGCAAAAACGCGTGTTGCACGAAATTCTGCACGATCTAACTAAGTCACAACAAATGAATCGCTTGCTGCAAGGCGATGTGGGTAGTGGTAAAACCATTGTTGCGACCATTGCCGCGCTAGTTGCCATTGAAAACGGCTTTCAAGCCGTAATTATGGCACCGACCGAAATTTTAGCCGAACAACATTACACAAAAATTAGTGCCCTACTAACTGGTTTGGATTTAAATGTCGTTTGGTTAACAGGCAGTTTAACTGCTAAAACTAAACGCGAAGCACTCGCCAAATGTAGTAGTGGAGCGGCGCAATTAATCATTGGAACCCATGCAGTATTTCAAAAAGATGTTGAATTTAAACAGCTCGGCTTGGTCGTGATTGACGAACAACACCGTTTTGGCGTTGAACAGCGGCTTGCCTTAGTTAATAAAGGACAAAATGAGCTCCACCCACATCAATTAATGATGTCGGCAACGCCAATTCCGCGTTCATTAGCCATGAGTTATTATGCTGACTTGGACGTTTCAAGCATCGATGAATTACCGCCAGGGCGTACTCCAATTAAAACGTTGCTAATTAATAACGTCCGCCGCAAAGAAGTAATTAAATTTGTCCAGCAGCACGCCTGTTTGGGTAATCAAGCCTATTGGGTGTGTCCACTAATCGAAGAGTCGGAAAAACTTGAGTTAGAAAATGCCATCAACACCCATGAGGAATTAACTAACGCTCTGGCTCCAATTAAAGTTGG
>JAIETT010000092.1 GCA_019744945.1 Burkholderiales bacterium | reverse complement strand
GCAGGAATAAAGCCTTGCTCATTAACAATCACACCAGCCGCATCAGCACCAATTGTCTTACCATTTGGACGACGACCTGCGGCAACCAAAACTTTATCAAATTTTTGTGGTTCAGCAGGAGCTGTTGGACCTTCAAAAGTTACCCATAAGCCATCAGCTTTAGGCTCAACTTTAGCGCACTTGGTTTTAGTTAAAATTGCGTCATAACGTTTTTTAATCCGATTTTCAAGAACCTTAACTACGTCACGATCCGCACCAGGAATTAAACCATCACCTAATTCAACTACGGTAATTTTAGAACCTAAAGTTCCATAAACTTCGGCCATTTCCAGACCAATAATTCCACCACCAACGACTAACATTTTTTCAGGCACTGATTCCAACAACAATGCACCAGTTGAATCAATTACACGTGGATCATCAAATGGGAAGCCTGGTACTTTAAACGAGTGCGAACCCGATGCAATAATTGCGTTTTTAAAACGTACAACCTTTTTACCCTCAGCCGTATCAATTTCAATCGTATAAGGTGAGGTAAATTTTGCCATACCTTGAATTTTTTCAACTTTACGTTGTTTGGCTAAACCATCTAAACCTTTGGTTAATTTACCAACTACGCCAGATTTAAACTCGCGAATTTTATCGATATCTAAATTTGGTTTACCAAAGCTCACGCCATGATGGCTCATTTCATCGGCTTCATTAATGACTTTAGCCACATGTAATAATGCTTTAGATGGAATACAACCAACATTTAAGCACACACCACCTAAGGTTGCATGTTTTTCAACTAGGACGACTTTCAAACCTAAATCGGCAGCACGAAAGGCAGCGGTATAACCACCAGGTCCAGCACCTAATACCATTACGTCACATTCAATCTCACCTGATTGCGCCGCAGGCGTAGCTGCCGCTTGTGGTGCGACTGCCGCTGCAACTGGTGCAGCTTGAGTTACAGGTGCCGCTGCTGCCACAACCGCTCCATCCGCTTGGACTTTAACTACAATATCACCTTCATTAAGTTTAGAACCTACTTGGACTAAAACTTCGGTAACCACTCCAGCTTTATCAGCAGGTACTTCCATCGTCGCTTTGTCTGTTTCAAGCATGATTAAATTATCATCAATGTTAATTTTATCGCCAACTTTTACATAAACTTCAGCAACATTAACATTATCATGACCACCAATATCGGGAACTCTAATTTCTAAAATGCTCATATTAATTCCTTATTATATTAATTTTATTTCAGATTACACTAAAAACACCAGCAAGAATCAACTTAAATTCAGCTACAATATTTAAAAATATTAATTTCAATCATTAGCTTAAGCTGGAATTTAATCCAACTTTAATTACAACCAGATTAATTTTACCTGATTTGAGAAAATTTATCCATATGCAGTGCAACCTAAAATCATTTATGACTGCATAACTCGCTCAATTTTACGATCACTTAAGATGTGTCCAATTGCAAAAAGCACACATAAACCAATTACCCACCAGAACAAAATCACGGGATTCATTTCTTGAGTTAGCGCCCCAAACTCACCACCCAACCACGCACCAATCGCCCATGAAATCGCCATATTTAATGAAACCAAGGTTGCCGAAAATCCTTTGGGCGCAAAAGTGGTTGCCGCGGCTAACATAACAGGCAAAGTCAATAACTCACTAAATGAAAATAAGGTATAAAAGCCTAAAATATACCCCGAGCTACCAATATAATTCGGATTAAGCCCAATTTCACGCACTAACGGTAATAAAATTAAACTCCCACCCGCAACTAATAAATAACCAATTGCCAATTTCCAACTTAGCGTCATATCTCGCCCAGTTTTATTTTTAAAACTTTGGTACATAGTTGCCACAATTGGTGAATAAATAATAATTAAAAGACCATACATCGCATAATACCACGTCGATGGAATTAAGAAACTACCGACATGCCGATCAATATTTTTTTCCGCATAGAGTGTCAAAAGTCCATAAGGTAAAACATAAATCACATTCCAAAAAATATTAGTTACACACAGCATTAGGTACACGGCTAATTTTTTCTTCTCAATTGCCGTCCAAGATTCTTTAATGCGCTTATCACGATGTAAAAGATTACCCACATTTTTTAAGCTCTTATTTTTAGACATTAAGAAATTTATAATTCCAATAAATAAACCCACCGCAGCCATGCCAAACGCGTATTCAAAACCATATTCAACCTGAACCACGCCACCAATCATTGGTCCTAAGAAACCACCAATGTTAATTGACATATAAAAAATCGCAAACGAGGCATCTTTACGCGAAGTTTCGCTATTTTTAAAGAATTCTCCAACCATTGCACTAATTGCTGGTTTCATCAACCCACAACCAATAATTAAGAGCGTTAAACCAAGATACATGGCTTTTTCACCAGGAAAGGCTAATGACGCATGACCACACATCATAATAAACGAACCCGCGAGCACCGCCCATTTACGTCCAATTACTTTATCAGCAATCACCCCACCAATCACTGGTGATACATAGACTAAAGCGCCATAATAACCAACCAAACGCAACGCATCGGCATCACTCCAGCCGAGCCCTCCCGAAATAACCTTGGCTGAGGCGTATAGCACCAACAAACTTTGCATGGTATAAAAACTAAAGCGCTCCCACATTTCAACCGATGAGAGTGCAATTACGCCGCGTGGATAATTTAATTTAGCCATACTTTTATCTTTCTTAATTAAGCATCAAATCAAAAAACAAAAAGCAAAACTAGCTGAAGTTTTGCTAAAAACAAATTATAATACATTTTGTTACTAATTAGTAAAATTTCATTGATTTACTAGTTGTTTTCATTCAATATAGAAATTGCACCTCGATGTTGTAGCGCCAAATCTACGCTATTCAAACTTTAAGCCACAAATGAAAAACCTGAGTTTTATTTCAACTCAGGCTCTAAAAATTAATCTATGAATTAGAAACCAGGTACTGCTGCAGTGTAGAACATATCAATGTTATTTCATATATCCGTTTTGGATAAACTTAGGTTTACTAACCACACAGACTAAATTTAAATCAACAATCTAGCTTACTTTATTCATAATACATCAACAGTACCACAAATTATTTGGCACTTAGTACGGACTTACTTTGCTCCCTCTGCCTTAGCTAAAGCTTCTGATGGATCAATACTTAAATCAGCTTGTAAAAATTCAACTGATTCTGGTAAGGCTATCTTAAAATCAGTTTCCTCTGCCAACATTAACTCTAAATTATCTGCAGACAAACTAAGTACATGCCCACCAGATCGCTTATCATCACTTAATAAATGCAAATGATAGCCTGGCACATTCAACGTTTTAGCATATGCAGGTGTCCAAAAGCCTACCAAAGTTCCACTACAATCATTTAACTCAAAAACAGCTTGATTATTCGTAGCACTTACTAAGTCAGTGCCCTGCTCCGCTTTACAGGCAACTCGATACTGAATGTGTTTAAAAACGCCTTTAATGCAGATAGAAGTAAAAATATTTTGCGAGCTCCGTAGCTTATCCAATTGATGGCATAAGTCATCCCAGCTAGAAACCGCACTTAGCGTACACGAAACTTGCGGAACAAACGTGGTGGTTGCCCAAAATGGAGCTAATTCACTCTCGGCGGCCATAGCAACCGAACCATCACTCTTGGCATGCCAGACTTCTCCATCAAGCATTATACCCTCGCCATCCAATTCATCAAACGTACCTAGGCCAAAATCACCATGTTTTTTAATTTCCGCTACAGTCATGCAGCCATTATAAATCCCTTGCACTAGCGCAGTTGAAGTAGAGACTTGAAATAAAGTATGATGCGTTATATCTAACTCAACGGCAAGAGCCGACTGGATTACATGATCAGGTGTTTCACCCGTACGCTGGCAGCGTTCGATTATAGCTTGCCATAGAGCAGAGGAAACTCGAGATTTAATGACGTGCCCATAATGAGGATGTTTTTTCATAATCACCTCTCTTAGTTTACAAAACTCTGAATAACATCTTGCATCAGGCGCATGTTTTGCGAATAATCAATTGGAATATGAATTAAGACCGGAACATCAGAACTAAGCGCTTCTTGGAATACTCCCGCAATTTCATCGGCCGATTTAATGCTATAGCCCTTACATCCAAACGCATCTGCATAGGCAACAACATCATAGTGCCCAAGTTCAACACCAGCCGTATCGCCGGCATAATGTGCTGCTTCTTGAAAGGAAACCATATCATAAGATGCGCTATCCCAAATCAAATGAATAAATTTCACACCCAGTCGTTTTGCCGCTTCCATTTCCATCGCACTGAATAAAAATCCGCCATCACCAGATACTGAGATTATTCGTTTATCTGGATAAATCAAACTCGTCGCAATCGCCCACGGCAATGCCACCCCCAAAGTTTGCTGACCGTTACTCACTAATACTTGCCGTGCATATTCAGCACCGTAATAGCGATTCATCCAAATATAATTTGATCCGACATCCAATGCAATATGCGTATCCGCCGTAATTATCTTCTGCAATTCATGAATCACTCGTAATGGGTGAACTGGAGTTCCATTTAATTGTGCCCCCTCCGCTACGGTTAATTTATTTTGATTTAATGCCTCGGTGGCAGCATTAGTAAACTCTGTTTCAATCTTCAAGGCTAATTTACTAGCTAAAACATCTAGAGAACCACCAATTTCACCAACAATCTCCACATTAGGCATAAAATCATTATCTTGATCAGAAGTTATAACATCAATTGCAATTAATTTGCGACGATTATTTTTATTCCAGATATTCGGATCATATTCAATTGGATCATAACCAACAGTAATAACACAATCTGATTGATTTAATAAATGATCTGCTGGTTGATTACGAAATAAGCCAATTCGCCCAACAAAAGTTTCACAATCTTTTGGCTGAGCCCATTTACCTGGGCCTTGAAAAGTTGCGGTATATGGGATTTTAGTTTTAGCTAAGAAATTTTGCACTGCATAAGCAACATCAGGCTTAGATGCCTGCATCCCAAAAATCACCATCGGACGCTTACTGGCGTTTATCAATTCTGCTGCAGCATCAATTGCGGCTAGAGAACCAACACCTTGTGGAATAACTTTACCCCAGTCACGGTCAACATCACCAACAAATGGCGCCAAACCAATATCTTTGGGCAAAGAAATAAATGCAGCACCAGCGCGTCCACTTTCTGCCGCCCGAATAGCATTCCCCATAATTTCGGTTAATTGATCCACCGTAACCACTTCAGCACTATATTTAGTCACTGGTTTCATTAATGTAACCGCATCAAGCGATTGATGCGTTTTTTTAAGCCGCTCACTTAAAGGAACTTCACCACCAATTGCCAAGACAGGGTCTCCCTCACTGGTTGCAGTTGCCAAACCAGTAATTAAATTGGTAACCCCTGGACCTGAAGTAGCAATACAAACACCAACTTTACCAGTAATGCGTCCAAACGCCGCCGCCATAAAAGCCGCATTTTGTTCATGACGCACTAGGACTAATTTTATTTTAGAGTGTTTTAGCGCAATAAATAAACTATCAATTTTAGCACCGGGGACACCAAACACGTGCGTAACGCCCAGATTTTCAAGTATTTTAACTATTGCTTGCGAACAATTAAATTGCACTGTTGTTTCTTTCATTTTAAAACTACCTTCTAAAATTTAACCTCATAAGATTATATCATTTTTCCAATTAATGTTACGATAACTATCCTCGACACTATTAAAATGACTCTATTTAAACAGCCTTGCTAACTAATTGATGTTGCAAAAAATTAGCGACTTTGGCCGCGCTCAATTTATTTATTTGCGTAAAAATTCGTGGATCTAATGCGCTGAGTTGATAATTTTTGCGTAAATGTTTACCAATATGAATGAGTAACTCGGCAGCAACTTCGGCATCCGCTTCAGCCCGATGAGCCTGGCTATTAAATTTAATCCCTAATGCATTGGCTAAGTTAGTTAATTTATAGCTGGGTAAACCCGGAAACACTCTGCGCGCTAATTTTAAGGAGCACACTAAATTGGCATGACTAGGCGTTAATCCTAAACGCGTACTTTCTGCGCTAAGAAATTTAACATCAAAACTAGCATTATGTGCGGCTAAGACATCCTGACCAATAAAGTCCATTAACTCAGGAAGCACCACACTTACCGCTGGCGCTCGATTAACCATCGCTTGCGTAATCCCAGTTAACTCACTGATAAAGGATGGAATTCGTACATTACAATTAATCAATGAAACATAACGTTCAACTATCCTATCACCGACTATTCGCAGCGCTGCAACCTCGGTAATTCGATCACCAGAGTCTGGGCTTAAACC
>JAIETT010000107.1 GCA_019744945.1 Burkholderiales bacterium | reverse complement strand
TTACCTGGTTTTACTTGCTGAATTCCTAGCCACATGGCTTCATAGGTTATTTGCACAAGGCGTTTTGCCTGTGATGAAACTTTATTACCAACCAAAAAAGTTCGTGAAGTATCACCGTGGTAGCCATTTTTGTAAACTGTAATATCTAGATTGACAATGTCACCGTCTTTGAGTGCTTTCTCATTAGGTATGCCATGACAAATTTCGCTATTAATTGAGGTACAGATTGAATTTGGAAAGGCTGGACCTTTGGGGCTTGGTTTATAATTCAGTGGTGATGGATAGGCCTGCTGCACATCAACAATGTAATCATGGCAAAGTTTATCTAATTCGAGAGTTGTAATTCCAGGTTGAACATAAGGTTCAATATAATCAAGAACTTCAGCTGCAAGTTTACAGGAAATTCGCATAAATTCAATATCTTGAGTATTTTTAATAATAATTGGCATAGTTAAATCCTAATAATCGATATTCATCGCATGTTTAATTGATTTTAAATTAGTGCTTGCAATTTCGCGCGCACGCCCACAGCCATCACTAAGGATGCGTTTAACTAAGGTTGAATCTTCTTGGTAAGGTTTGGCTTTTTCAATCAGCTCGTGCTGCTGGAGGTTAATTGCATCAATCAGAGGTTGTTTGCAATCTAAACAGCCAATCCCTGCCGATAAACAGCCCATTTCAACCCAGTTACTAACTTCTTGAGTTGAGTAAATCTGGTGTAAACTCCAAACTGGGCAAGAGCTTGGTGTGCCACGGTCACTGCGCTTAATTCTAGCTGGGTCGGTGATCATGCCTCTAATTTTGCTGCTTACCATCTCAGGTTTTTCACGGATATTGATGGTGTTATTGCGAGCAATGCTCATCTGAGTGCCATCGGTACCAATTATACGCGTCGAGTTACCAGTTAGTATATGTGGTTCTTGTAAAAAAACTTTGCCTTTATTTTCAAGAAACGCAAATAAACGCTCGCGGTCACCATGAGATAAATTTAAAGCATCTTGGAGTAAATAACGCGCAGTAGCTAAAGCTTCGTCATCGCCTTCTTGTTGGTATTTTATCAAGAGTTTAGCATATAGCGCGGCTTTTTTTATACCGAGCTTTTTGATCGAGGCACTGGCTTTCTCTTCAAATCCATCCTCCCTCCCAAATAAATGATTAAAACGACGGGCTATTTCACGGGTTAGTTCAATATTGGCTGCTTGCTCTTCACCAGTAATTACATAATGTGAGTTATATAATAAAATATCTGCACTTTGGAGTAACGGTGAGCCAAGTAATCCATAAGTATTTCCATCGGTATGTTCCAATTCATCAAGTGCGTCTTTATAACTGGGAACGCGTTCTAGCCATCCAAGTGGAGTAATTACGCCTAATAGACTAGCTAATTCAAAATGTTCTGGAACCCGTGATTGAATAAAAATGGTCGCTTGTGATGGATCAACTCCTGCCGCTAGCCAATCAATAACCATTTCATTCATAGTCTCACTAAGCTGTTGACTGGCTTGATAGTTATTGATTATCCCATGTACATCAGCGAGCATGAAAAAGCATTTATATTGATACTGAATTTGTTGCCAATTTTGTAAAACGCCCAGATAATGCCCAAGGTGCAACCTGCCATTTGGACGCATGGCTGAGAGTACGCGTGTCGTTTCCGTATTCATGACTAATTTAATAAGGAAAATATAATATTCATAATTGCCGAGTAAAATGGTCGCATGATTAAATTTAATCCACCTAATAGAAGGAGCGCCATTAAGATCCACATCCCATATTGCTCGGTTTTTGCATAACTTTGCGCTTGTTTAATTGGGAGTAATGAAAACAAAATTCTACCACCATCTAAAGGTAAGACCGGCAATAGATTTAATATAAATAAACTAACATTAATGCTGATTCCAGCTTGCGCCATTAAGTATAGAGGTACGCCAAAATAACTACTTAATAGAAATGAGGCTTTGAGAATTAACGCCCAAATTAACGCCATGGCTAAATTAGCTAATGGACCAGCCAGAGCCACCCATAATAAATCACGTTTAGGGTTATGGAGTTTAGAATAGTTAATTGGTACAGGTTTAGCCCAACCAAAAATAAAACCTAATCCACCCGACATCGCACTCAAAACGATGCTAATTAAAGGAAATATAATTGTACCAAATGGTTCGATATGCACCATTGGATTTAATGACAGGCGACCGTACATTTTTGCGGTGTTGTCACCATATTTATTTGCGGCATAAGCATGCGCAGCTTCGTGAAGTGTAATAGCGAAAATTAGCGGGATTATATATACCGCTATAGTTTGAATTACGGATAAATTACTCATGAGTTTTGTTGTTTCTTTATGTTGTTGCTGAAACTAACTTTCAATGAACTAGTCTCAGCAGTTGTGGATAAATTTGCTGTTAAATTAGCTTATAAATCGAGGTTTTTTATATGTGCGCTTAGGATTTTGCGAAATTGATCAATTATGCGTTTTAAGGCGCTGCTGGTTTCGGCTTCAAAACGTAAAACGAGAACTGGCGTTGTGTTTGAGGCACGTACTAGGCCAAAACCATCTGGATATTCGACACGTAATCCATCAATGGTAATTATTTCTTGTGAGCCTTCAAATTTGGCCGTTTGACTAAGTTCGGCAATAATGCGGTGTTGTTCACCCTCAAATTCAACTGGGATATTAATTTCTGGAGTTGAAATCGCATTTGGTAGGGCATTTAAGAGTTCCGATGGATCTTCAACTTGGGCTAATATTTCAAGGAGGCGTGCACCAGCATAAACTCCATCATCGCTACCATTCCAACGATCATTAAAAAAAAGATGTCCTGACATTTCGCCCGCGAGTAACGCGCCAGTTTCTTTGATTTTAGCTTTAACAAATGAATGTCCTGTGCGACACATAATTGGAATGCCTTGATTTTCTTTGATCCAATCGGCCAATAAGCGCGATGATTTTACGTCATAAATGATTTTACCTTGTGGGTTTTTACTAAGTATATCCGCCGCATACAACATCATTTGGCGATCAGGGTAGATTATATTGCCATCTTTGGTAACGACGCCAAGACGATCGCCATCTCCATCAAAGGCTAAGCCAATTTCGGTTTCGGTGCTGTTAAGCGCATGAATTAAGTCATTTAAATTTTCTGGTTTGGATGGATCAGGATGGTGGTTTGGAAAATTACCATCAACTTCGCAAAATAAGCCTAAAACTTTGCAACCTAAACGACGATAAAGTTGTGGCGCGATTTTACCTGCAACACCATTGCCTGCATCAACCACAATTGACATGCGCCGTGCAAGTTTAACATCTGAAGTGATTTTCGTGAAGTAAGCTTCAAGAATATTCTCGCAGTAATGTACTCCGTTACCTTGAATAACTTGTTTATCTTGAATGCGTTGATAGATTTGTTGTATTTTGTCACCTGATAAGGTATCGCCAGCCATAACCATTTTTAAGCCATTATATTCTGGTGGATTATGGCTACCAGTGATCATCACCCCAGAATAGGTTTTCAATTCATAATTAGCAAAATAAACCATTGGAGTTGTAACTTCACCAATTTCAAAAACATTACAACCTGTGCTTAAAATACCTTTAATCAGACTCTTAGCTAGCATTGGACTGGTTAAACGCCCATCGTAACCAACGACTAAACCTTTAACTTGATTTTCTATGGCCATTGAGCCAAGCACTTGCCCGATTAATTCGGTAGTTTGTGGAGTTAATTGGGTAGCGACAATTCCGCGAATGTCGTAGGCTTTGAAAATAGATGATACGAGTTTTTCCATGATACTTGATAAAGTCCTTCTTTATTTATACTCAAATTGAATTTAAGTCACAACGCTTAGTGTTATAATATTCGATTATATATGTGATAGTAGCATATTTTAACACACGTATTTTAACTAACCTAAATTATTTACCCATCACTAGTGTTTAAGAGCAAAGTAGAATGTCGATTAGTTTGAAACAAATTCCCCTCCGTCAACTGTTAGTTAAAGTAATTGCTTACGTTGTATTATTCTATCTGTTATTGGTGATTGTTTCGATCGCGGTCACAGGTTATATTTTTATTAATCTAGATGCATATAAGCAACGAATTGAGCAGGCTGTACTTAAATATACTACCTATGAATTAGTGCTTGGGTCGATTCAAACTAAATTAAATAATAGTTATTTACCAGAAATAATTATAAAAAACACCTCATTAATTAATCCAATTCATCGCCAACAAGAATTACACATCGATAATCTAGATTTTGTGTTGTCTTATTCGAGTATTTGGCATCTAAAACCTATTTTTAATAAAATTAGCCTTGATGGTGCAAATTTAAAACTAGAGCAAGATATCAAAGGTAATTTAATTTTGAATGGGATAACGGTTTATGATCCTTTGGATCAAACTTTAGAAAACACCAAAAATAGCCGCTTTGATATTGAAAAATGGCTGTTATTACAACATGAAGTGGTTTTAAATCATGTGAATTTAAGTTTTTTAGATGTGAAAAATGGGCTGCCAGAAATGAATTTACGCAGTATTCGAATTGGTTTAGAGCGTAATTTATGGAGTAAGCGTCGTTTGTATATTGACGTTTACGGTAAAACTGATCTGAACTTTTTAGAAGCCGAATTAAAGTGGCAAGGTGGCAAATTTGAAGATTGGAAACATTGGGACAACGCTTCGCTCAAGGTTCGTACTCTAAGTGATAAAAATACCTTTGTCTCTAAGTTACAGAATTATTTACCAAATGTAGTTGTGGAGCAGGGTTTTGACGGAACAACAGCACTTGAAGCGAGTATGGAAAAAGGGCGCTTGCAAAAATTGACAGCTAATTTTGATATTAATAATTTTAAAGTAGCTATGTCAGATGCTAATTTAGTTAATTTCCCTAAGCTTGGTGGAACGCTTAATATAGATTTAATAGATCAGAAATATTATATTATTCATGCTAAAAATCTAGTTGCTGTGACCAGCGCAGGGGCTTTATTTGATAATGCTGAAGCCGAGGGTAAATATATAATTAACCAAAATGGTAATGTACATTTATCGAATACTAATTTGGTCGCATTGAATAATTTATTAAGTTTATTTGATGCAACTAATGGATTAAGTGTAGATGGGGTTATTAAGCAGATTAAGTATAGTTGGAAGGGGGGATTTATTGCTCCCAAGAGTTATGAGTTAATTGCTGATTTTAACGATATTTCAATAAAATCTACTCGTTCGGATTATCCAAGTTTAAGTCATGTTAGTGGGACACTTGATCTGAGTAACAATGCAGGAAAATTAAATTTGAGTTTAAACAATAGCGTTTTGAACTATGACCAAATCTTTTTAATTCCATATGAGTTTAAATCATTGCAAAGTCAAATTGATTGGAATCTCTCAGATAAAAAAATCTTAACGGTTAACATTGATCGCACGAATCTTGAGACTAAAGATTTTAAAGGTTGGTTCGATGGAGTTTATACTAATGATCCAGCTAAGCCAGTTAGCCCGAGTTATTTAACTATGCATGCACACTTGGAGCGGGCGTTAATTAGTAAAATTGGCGATTATTTACCGAAGGCAATTCCAATGAGCGTGCATAAATGGCTCAATATGGGCTTGGCTGGCGGTCATGCGGCTAATGCGAATATGTTGCTTAAGGGGCCATTAAGTAATTTTCCGTTTCGTGATGGCAATGGGTTATTTTATATTACCGCTGACTTGGATAATGCTAAAGTTCAATATGTGAAAGATTGGCCGCCAATTGAACAGATTCGTGGACAATTTATACTTAAAAATACAAATATTACGATTAAACCAACCTCGGGGATTTTACAGCGTAATCAACTTGATTCAACCGTGGTGGTTATTCCTGATTTTTCTGATCCAAATGGGGTTTACTTAACAGCTGATGGAAATGCCCACGGTAGTACGGCTAATTTTATGGATTATTTGAAACATACTCCGATTAATGATGTAATTGGTAAATTACCCGAAAAATTAACCACTGAGGGTAATGGTAGTGTCAAAATTCATTTAAAAGTTCCATTTAAAGATCCTAAACATACTGAAGTTAAAGGGATTTATCATTTTGACAATAATCAAGTTAAATTTGATTTGCCAATTCCTGAACTTAGCGCGGTGAATGGTGATTTGGGATTTACCCAACACGGCGTTGAAATTAAGAGTTTAGTTGCAACCGCGTTTAATTCTCAAGCTAAATTAACCGCTGGAGTCGATGCGAATGATAAGATGTGGTTTAAGATTTTTGCGCCAGATTTAGATTATCAAGCCGTAACTAAATTCTATTTACCACTGTTTGAATCTATCGTTAGTGGTAAAGCCAATACCTTAATTGACTTTCAGATAGGTAAACATGGTATTGAAAATCTTAATGCTAATAGTCAGTTGCA